>CAKPXW010000001.1 GCA_934202505.1 uncultured Bacilli bacterium
GCATAGGATAATCAATTTTGGTAGTTGATATTCTATGCTTTTTATTCTTTTGTCATTCTTAACTTAATGACATTGGGATCTCGGTCCCTTTTATTTTTGTTTAATTAAATTTAATTTACATAAGGCATAATAAATACCATCATCATTATTACTTAAAGTAATATTTTTATATTTTTCTTTTAATTCTTTAGGAGAGTTATCCATTAAATAACTTTCATTGACTACATCTAACATATCAACATCATTGTAATTATCTCCAAAAGCAATAGAAGAGGAAATATCTATATTTAAATATTCGCACATTCTTTTAACGCCAATTCCTTTATTGTTAAATTTTGGCATCACTTCAATTAAAATATTTGAGGATTTAACTATATTATGATTTGGAAATCTTTGTTTTAAAATTTGTAAATATTTATCTGAATTTTCTTCTTTAGACATACATAAAATTTTGTTAATTGGTAAATGACCATCAAATGAATTTATGTCTCCTTGTTTTGCTAAATAATTAATTAAAAATTCTTCTCTTTTGATGGCTTCATTTTGAACATTTTTACAAATCCATTTATCAATATCATAAAGATTCCATACCAAATCTAATTTTTCATTTTCTATATAATCAATTATTTTTTTTGCTTCTTCTTTTAAAAATCCTTTATTAAATAAGACTTCTCCTTTTTTATTTATTATAACTCCACCACCATAACATATAATGTTACAATTAAAACTATATTTTTTTAAAATTGGCATAATACCAAAATTTGGTCTTGAAGAAACAATCACGAATTCAATATTATTTTTTTGTAATTCATTAATCGCATATAAAGTTTTAGGAGTGATTTCTTTATTATCATTTAATAATGTTCCATCAATATCACTAAACACTATTTTCATTTTACTTACACTTTCTTATAAGTTTGTTATAATGTTCATTACGAAATGGAACTAACCCTATTGGCGTAATTGATATATAGCCATTATATACTGCACTTACATCATATTCATCATTGTCTGTTATATCATCATGTACTCTATGGAAATCATAAAAATCTGTTTTTTCATCATATCCTAATATTTCATAATAGGTATGTCTTCTATATAATTTGGTAATTTTTATTCCTTTTGGTTTTTCAAATTTTGGATCATTAAAATTCACACATAGATAATATTTTGTAGAAAGTAATTTATTTTCTAGCACATAATCTAAAGTGCTTTTTAAACTTTGTTCAATTTGCCAAGGCTTTTCAAATTTTTCAGCAGAAAAAGCAATAGCTTTATTGCCAAAAATCAAAGATTGAAAACAAGCACCACATGTACCTGAATACATTGTATCTAAAGAAAGATTAAATCCATTATTACAACCTGAAACGACAAAATCAAATTTAATATTAGCAAATACAACTGAAGCAAATTGCATACAATCAACTGGTGTGCCTTCAACAATATATGTGCATTCATCTATCTTATGTGCAACAAGTCCTTTAAAAGATGTTAATCCACAGCCCATACCACTTTTAACACTACTTGGAGCAACCATATAGACTTTACCATATTGCTCTAATACTTTTTTTACACTTTGAATACCAATTGCTTGATATCCATCATCATTCGTAAGTAATATATTCATTATTTTTCTCCATTCATTGCTTTTAAAATTTCAAATCCATCAGTTCTTTTTTTATTAATAACATATGTTGATGATAAATAATCATGTGGTCCACTATTTGTTTTAGTGAAGCAAATCATAAACATAGTGACAAAAAGTGGAATAAATGCTCCATAACTTAATTTTATATATAATATAAAAGGTAAACATACATTTATAGTAATCAATACTAATGCTCTTAAGACAATTTGTGATTTTTTTACAGCTGTATTATCTTTAGATAATAAGCATATTTTAAAAATGATTTGTCCTATTGTTTCTCCTTCTTTCCTACATAATGGAATAATCATATAGAAAAATATTGAAGAAATAAGTGCTGATAATAGTAAGCTAAAAAGTAAAATATAAAATGATTTTTTCGAACTAGTAACATATTCTGGTGTATCATTTAAAAAATCAAGAGCTTTTTCATATTGATTAATATAAAACTGTTGTACATCACTATCTTTATTGTCATTTTTCAATACGTATTGATTATTTTCATTTAATTTAAACAATCCAGAATCTATTTTACTTTGTGTATATTGTTGCATTTTTTCATATTCAATAGCATCTTCATTGGTAGAATAATAATTTGTTATTACCATTTCATAAGTATCTGCATTGTATTCAATTTTTTCAAAAGAATTTCCATTTTTTTGATATAAGTTAGATTCTTCAAGAATTGTATGAGCTGTATCAAGATACTTATAATAGCCTAATGGTTTAAATAAAGTTATTTGTATTAAAAGTTCTAACCCAAAAGCAACTATAATAATTAATAATACATCAATAATTCCTGCACCAAATCTACTAAACAAATAAGGACGGGGTGTTGTTTTTTTCTTTTCTTTTTTTATAATTTCTTTATCTATTTGTTCCATTAAACAATCTTCTTTTTTCATAGTTACCTCTTTATATTTTTTTTCTTTAATATTAACATTTTTTTTCTTTATTTTCAATGAATAAAAAAGACGTTATTATTCTAAAGAATAATAAAAGGTTCCCATTTTAAAGAGAACCTTATTTTATTATTTTACTTTAATTGACCCCATTGCAATATTCTTTTTTGTTTCTTTGTCAAACAAAATAATATTTTTGCTAACAATGTCAAACTTAATTTCTTCATCAACAGAATAGTCAATTGAACCAAATACAACTGAAGAAAGAATTTCATCATTTACTTTAATTTTTACAGTTGTTTCCATACCTGCAGGAAGCGTTGAGTAAGCAAGTCCATCAATTTTTCCATTTTCACTAATTGGTAAAAATTCAGGACGTATTCCTAATATAACATCTTCATTATTAAGTTCTATATCATTATCACTTTCAAATATTGCTTTAACACCTAATAGTTCAATTTCCACTTGATTATTTGCTACTTTGTGTGCTGTTGCATGAATGAAATTCATTGTTGGATTACCAACGAAGTCAGCTACAAATAAATTTGCTGGGCGATTATAAACTACAAGTGGTGGATCATATTGTTGTAAAACACCAGTTTCAATTAAGCAAATTCTTGTCGCTAATGTCATAGCTTCAAGTTGATCATGAGTTACATATACAAATGTACTATTTGTATCAGAATGTAAACGTTTTAATTCAGTTCTCATTTCTCCACGTAATTTTGCATCCAAATTTGATAATGGTTCATCCATAAACAATACTTTTGGTTGTGGAGCTAATGTTCTTGCAATAGCAACTCTTTGTTGTTGCCCTCCTGATAATTCAGCTGGATAACGATCTTTAAATTGTTCAATCTTTAGCATTTTCATTACTTCTTGAACACGATCTTTAATTTTTTCTTTAGGCCATTTTAAATTTTCAAGTCCAAATGCAATATTTTTATAAACTGTCATATGTGGCCATAAAGCATAGTTTTGGAATAAAAATCCAATATCTCTTTTTGCTGGCGAAATATTAATTCCTTTTTCTGAATCAAAAACAACAGTATCACCAATAATTATTTTTCCTTCAGTAGGTGTTTCAAGACCGGCAATCATTCTTAAAGTAGTAGTTTTTCCACAGCCAGAAGGCCCAAGTAATGTAATGAACTCTCTATCTTCAATAACCATATTTAAGTGATCTACACCAACGAAGTTTCCCCAACGTTTTGAAACGTTAATTAGTTCTATTCTAGGCATATTTTATCCTCCAATACCTTTATCAATTGATGCTCCAGTTAGTTTATTAACAAGGAAGTTAATTCCAATAACAAACACAACTATTAATAAGTTAATACCATTTGAAATTTGAGAAGCACCATTTCTTGTGTAATATTCCATTACGTTTGTTGCTAATGTAAAACTTGAAGTAACTAATATAAACAATGTGTATTCTCTCATACAAGATATAAATGGAAGCAAATATCCACTTATAAAACTTGATTTTTGAATTGGGAAAAGAATTTTAACCATTCTCTTTGGCCAAGAGCAACCAGTAATAATTGCTGCTTCTTCAATTTCACCTGATAATTGTAGCATCGCATTTGTACCACTTCTTGATGCAAATGGTAAGAACTTAATTCCACCAACAATAATACAAATACCAATAGCGGACCATTCAGATAAAGTAGTAGATACGTCAAGGAAACTAAATGTTTCTGTTTTAATTAAAGCAAAGAATACTGCACTGAAGCTTAATGCTGGAATTAAGTAAGGAAGGAATGCCATACTTGATACTAAGTTTGCAAATCTACTACGACGATTTTTACTTACAGCATATCCAATTAAAATTCCACATGTACCACAAATTAATGAAACAATAATAGAAATAAATACACTTCTTCCAAAAGCAGCCATAACTGTTTTATTGAAGAAAATACCTTTTGTAGATAAATCTCTTGATTCAAGGAATTTATCATCAATTGTATCTTTTCTACTAAACCAATATTTCATAGTAATAGTCTTTATACTTCCTGGAGTTTCTTCTAAACTTTCAAGAATAAATGTTATTAAAGGTACAATAGCAAAAAATGTAACTAAAACACAAATGATTACTGCAATTGCATATTTTGCTTTCTTTAAATCAATTTTACTAATTTGGCCAGACTTTCCTGAAACAGTAGTAAAGTTTCTTCTACTTTTTGTAAACCAGTTATTTAATGTCAAAATTAATATACTAAATATTAATAATATTGTAGCAATTACATAGCCTTCTCCTTGTTTTCCTGCAGCAAGTGTACTTCTCATAGTAATAGAAATAAAATACTGAGGATTTGTTTTACATAAGAAAGCAGGTACTGTATAACTAGATATTGAACTAGCAAAAACTAATAAAATTGTAGATATCATTGCTGGAGCAACGATAGGTAATGTAATCTTTCTAATAATTTTAAATCTTGAGGCTTTTAAGATTGTAGCTGCTTCTTCTAAGTTAGCATCCATGTTTCTTAAAATACCACCAATTAAAATGTAAGCAAATGGAGCATAGTGAATTCCCATAACTACTGCTGTTGGGAAAAATCCATATACCATCCATTCTGGTGCACATATTCCTGTTAAAGATTCCAATAAACCTATACCAGGAGAAGCATCTACACCACTATTTTTAAAGAAGTTTTCCCAGAACATAGCAATAGACCATGATGGCATAATATATGGGAAAACAAATACTGTTGAAATAAATTTCTTAAATGGAATATTTGTTCTTGTAATTAAAAATGCAAGAAGTCCACCTGCAAATACAGCAATTAAACAAGCAACCAAAGCCATTAATACAGAACGTCCTAATGGAGCCCAAAAGAATTGTGATGAATATCCTTCTGTTTTATTATTAAATAGCAGTGATGGCCATTGTAAGAAAGTAAAATCTCCTTTCTTTAATTGTGTATCCCATATTTCATTAATATTTTTTGCTTCAGAACGAGTATGTACTGTTAATGAGTCAAATATCATTGATATTAATGGATAAATAACTCCTGCAGCTAAAACAATAAAAAATATTACTAAAATTATATTGGATGGCTTAGAGAAAAATGCTTTTAATTTATTACCAAATTTTTTTAAGAAATCTTTTGAATCGTTTTTGGCTTTTGTAGCCACATTATCAACTTTTGTCATTTCATTTCTCCTAAAATCCGTATTTATAATTTAGAAATGGGGGAGTTTTATCTCCCCCAATAAAAACTAATTAATATAATTATTAACTACACTAAACTAAGCCTTTGTATTCTTACTTACTAAAGCTAAAATCTTATTAACTTGAGAAATCTTAATATCTTTTAAATAAGAATAGTTTTCATTAAGTTCTTTTGCTTTATGAGTATCTCTATCCCAATCGCCTTTAGCATAAGTAATGCTGTTTGATGCTGGGAAATAGTAACCATATTGATTAACTGCAGTTGTTCCAGTTGTACCATCAGCTGCTGGAAGTTTTGAATTATAAACTGCTGCAGAATAGCAATCTAATGTTAATAAGTTTCTTGCATATAAACAAGCTGTATAAGGATGTTTTGCATTATTAACGATTTGTGAACACATAGTATACATGAATCCATTAAATCCATTAATTTCCCAATCCCATTTAACTGTTGACATAGCATTAATATTCTTTTCATTATCTTCAATTGTGCCATTGCCATCTAAGTCAACATCATAGTTCTTGCCTACTGCATCTTTCATTTTTGCAAATGCACCATAGTAAACATAACCAGCTGCCCAGTCATCTTTTAATTGAGTTTCTTTCATAGCTGTACCATCTGATGAATGCCATCTTGAAATGTTAGCGATGAATTCTTCTACCCATTGTTGACCAGCTGAAGAATATTTATCAGATGACCAATCTTTTTTATAGTAATCTTTATAAGCTTTTTCAATTCTAGCTTGATTTGCAGGATCTTCACAGCTTAATAAGAAAGACATGTTAATTTGTTCAGTAGTTGGAGTTTGGAAAGATACTTTTCCTAAATGATCAGCATCCTTTTCTGATCCAGCAAGTTGCCAAATGTTATATAATCTCTTTCCTGTAACATTTTCAAAGTTAGTATTTGTATAGAAAATTTTGTTAAAGTGAACCCCTTTTAATGGTTTTGTATCTTCTTCACTTAAACCGATTGCTTTCCAATCAGATGGAACAAAGTTGTGTAGTAAATCGCCATCATAGTCTGCAATTGATCTTACATCTTGTACTAATGCAAAATCAGCAAAATAAGATGTTCCAGCAGTTTCTAATGCTGATAATAATTGGTAATCTTTATAGTCACTCTTACAATAAGCATTGCTCTTGCTTGCATCTTTTGAATCAAATTTAATCCAATCATACTTTGAAGCAAAACTTGTTAAACTTGCTTTTAAAAGGGAAGTTAAACCAACTACTTTAAAAGTATCATTTGAATTTTTCATTTCTTCTTTTGATTTAGCTTCAAGTTCAGCTAGTGTTAATTTTCCTGCTTCTTCAACAATTTTTGCTGTACCAGTTAATTCATCTTTGTCCTTCTTACATGATGTTACTGTAAATACAGAAGCAGCCATTAAAATTGTACTTAAAATGTTAATCTTTTTCATTTTTAATTTTTATTCCTCCTATATTAAAAATTGAAAACAGATAAGAAAAATAGAACTAAAGTATTCATGTCTTTATTATTCGCTATTTTCTTAAATCTAGGATTATTATAGAATGAAAGCGCTTTGAACGCAATAAAAAAGTAAAAAAAAAGTAAAAAAAGTAATTAAAATGTAAAATATATTCTTTTAAATTATATTTTATTTTGCTATATTAATAATTAGAAAACAAAAAAGGAGATAATTATATGCCACTTGTAAATACTAATAAAATATTTAAAGATGCTTATAAAAATCATTATTCAATTGGAGCATTTAATGTTGATAGTATTGCTATGTGTCAAGCTGTAATTCAAGCTGCTGAAGAATTAAAATCACCTGTTATTGTATCTTTTTCTAAAGGATCAAGGGAATTTGTTCATCCTGGCAATATTAAAGAATTGCTTCTTTGCGTCACTAAAGATATTACTATCCCATTTGCCATTCATTTGGATCATGGAAAATCTGTAGAACTTTGCAAAGCATGTATTGATGAAGGGTTTACATCAGTTATGATTGATGCAAGTGCTTATGATTTTGAAGAAAACATCCGCCAAACTAAAGAAGTCGTTGAATATGCTCATGCACGTGGTGTAAGTGTAGAAGGAGAACTTGGACCTTTTAAAAATGAGCAAGATGAAAAATATAAACATTTTACAAACCCCCAAAAAGTAAAAGAATTCGTAGAAAGAACTGGAGTTGATAGTCTTGCCGTATCTATAGGTACTGGTCATGGAACATGTAAATTTAAAAAAGATGAAACGCCAAATTTAAGATTTGATATTGTAGAAGAAATACAAAATCTTTTACCAGGATTTCCACTTGTTTTACATGGATCAAGTAGTATTCCTGAAAAGTATATAAACCAATTCAATAAATATGGTGGAAATATTCATAATACCCAAGGAATTCCTGAAGAACTATTAAATAAAGCTTCTAAAATGGCTGTCTGTAAGATAAATATCGGAACTGATTTTAGATTAGCTTATGTTGGAGCTTTAAGAAAATCTTTATGTGAAATAAAAGATAAATATGAGCCAAGAAATTTCCTAGTTCCTGCTAAAGAAGCAGCTTACACACTAGTGAAAGAAAAAATAAGTAATGTTTTCAATAGCGCATGGCGTGTTAAAAATTAATATATTAAGGAGGGATTTTTATGCCATTAGTTACAACAAAAGAAATGTTTAAAAAAGCATATGAGAAAGGATATGCAATCGGTGCATTTAATGTCGATAATGTTGATATTATGAAAGCCGTTCTTGCTGCTGCAGAAAAGAAGCAATCACCAGTAATTATCGCAATTTCAAGTGGAGCTTTAAAATTCATTGGAACAAATTATATTCGTGAAGTTATCGATTGTGCAATGAAAGAAATCACAGTTCCAGTTGCTCTACATCTTGACCATGGAAAATCTGTAGAACTTTGCAAACAATGTGTTGATTTAGGTTTCACATCAGTTATGATTGATGCAAGTGCTTATGATTTTGAAGAAAATATTAGATTAACTAAAGAAGTTGTTGAGTATGCTCATGCTCATGGCGTAGTTGTGGAAAGTGAACTTGGTGCTATCGCTGGTATTGAAGATGATGTAAAAGTTGATGATAAATATGGACATTTTACTCATCCAGATGATGTAGTTGAATTTGTTACAAGAACTGGTATTGATAGTCTTGCTATTGCCATTGGTACTGCTCATGGCGCTTATAAGTTTAAGCCAGGTCAAAAGCCTCAATTAAGATTTGATATCTTAGAAGAAATTGAACAAAAATTACCAGGATTCCCACTTGTTTTACATGGTGCTTCAAGTGTTCCACAAGAATCATTAAAAGTATTAAATACTTATGGTGGAAAAATGCCTGAAGCTATCGGTATTCCTGAAACAATGTTAAGAGAAGCTGCTAAACATGCAGTATGCAAAATTAATGTTGGTACTGATATTCGTGTCGCTTATGTTGGAGCTTTAAGAAAAGCATTACATGACAAACCTGAACAATTTGATGTTCGTACATTTATAACACCTGCAATGGATGCCGTAACTGCTTTAGTAGAAGACAAATTAGAAAATGTTTTTGGCAGTGCAGGCCACGCAAAAGATTAATAACATAATATTAGGCTAGTATTAATTTATTAGCCTTTTATTTTTAAATAGCAAATAAAAAATGGCTTTAGCCATTTTTTAGTATTAATTTTCGATATCTATTACGCCATATCCTCCATCTTTTCTTTTATATACAACAGAAATTGTATGATCTTCAACATCTTCATAAATATAGAAATCGTGATCTGTGCTATCCATTTCCATAATCGCATCATCTAATGTCATGCAAGAAGGGTGGATAGTTTTATTTTTTATAAATATTTCCTCTTGAGGGTTTTTTTCTTCTAAATATCCAAATGTTTTTCCAAGATTTACTTTTTCTGAAGACCTATCTAATCTCGCTTTAACTTTGGAAATTTGTTTTTCAAGTTTATCCCTAGCTATATCTATTGCTTCAAGAAGTTCATTATGTTCAGCTTCACTTCTTAATAGTAAATATGGCGTTGGAATTGTTACTTCAACTTTTGATTTTCCATTTCTAAATTTCACAACAATTCTACAATCAAATTGTTGACTATTGCGAAGACTTTTTTCAATTTTAGACACGCTCTTAATTAATGCATTTTGAGTTTCTTCGCTGATTTTTGTGCCATTCGATACTATTTGATATTTCATAATATAAATACCTCCTATCTATATTATATGGCAGGAAAAATAAATTAATAGTCTACCATTTTATTTTTTAATATGCTACAATTATATTGTTGGGCAATATTAGCCTATTTTTTTTGGAGGCTTATTATGGATATTGATAAATTAAGAGAAAGAAAAATAAATAGTACTCAAATATTTGATGGTAAGATAATAAAAATTTATAAAGATCTAGTACAATGTCCTAATGGTAATAATTCTTACAGAGAAATAATAAAACATCATGGTGGTGTTTGTATATTAGCAGTCGATAAAGATAACAATGTTTTTATGGAAAAACAATATCGTTATGCTTACGACGAAGTTCTTTATGAACTTCCTGCAGGCAAACTTGAAGAAAATGAAGTTCCTTTAGATGCTGCTTATAGAGAATTTGAAGAAGAAACTGGTTATAAAGCTATTAATTTAAAAAGTCTTGGCGTTATGTACCCTACATGTGGATATAGTAATGAAATTATATATTTATTTTTTACAACCGATTTTATAAAAACAAGTCGTCATTTAGATGATGATGAAGAAATTGAAGTGATAAAAATGCCTTTAAATGAAATAATCAAATATATTAATGATAATACTATAAAAGATGCTAAAACAATTTGTGCAGTAAGCAAATATCTACTTTTGAAAAATGAAAAGTAAAAAAAATTCCGTTGATTTCGGAATTTTTTTATTACTTTAAATATTTTTTTAAATTTTCTACCTTATCTAAATGTTCCCATTTAACATCTATGTCATTTCTTCCAAAATGTCCATAAGAAGCAAGATTTCTAAATTGAGATTTCCTTAAATCTAAATGTTCAATAATTTCATAAGGTTTTAGTGGAAAATTATCAATAATTGCTTCAAGGATTTTTTCATCACTAATTTTACCAGTATTAAATGTTTCAACAGCAATCGAAGCTGGATCTTCTTTGCCTATTATATAAGCAAGTTGTATTTCACAGCGATCAGCAAGTCCTGCTGCCACAATATTTTTAGCAATATATCTTGCCATATACGCGCCAGATCTATCAACTTTAGTACAATCTTTTCCTGAAAAAGCTCCTCCACCATGTTTTGCAGATCCACCATAAGTATCTACAATAATTTTTCTACCTGTTAATCCAACATCACCTTTTGGACCGCCAACAACAAATTTTCCAGTAGGATTAATATACACTTTAAAATTTGTATTCATTCCAAATGATTTTGCAACCGGAATCATAATTTCGTCTTTAATAAATTTTTTAAATTCTCGTGCTTTATAATCAGGATCATGTTGAATTGACATCAAAACAGTTACAAGTTTTGGCTTATTAGGATTTGTATAATCTACTGTCACTTGAGATTTCATATCAGGACGAGCATATTTAAACTTTCCTTCTTTTCTTAAGTTTGTAGCTACACGAACCAGTTTATGAGCCATAACTATTGGTAAAGGCATATATCCTTTTGTCTCATTAGTTGCATAGCCAAACATCATTCCTTGATCTCCTGCCCCTTTTTTATCAACACCACGAGCAATATCAGGTGATTGATGTTTAACAAGTACATCTATCTTACATGTTTTATAATCTAATCCATATTTTTCATTATCATATCCAATTTCTTTAATTACATCTCTAGCAATAGCTTTATAATCAATACTAGCTTTAGTTGTAATTTCTCCACCAATAATAATATGATTTGTTGTAGCATAACACTCACAGCCAACTCTACTAAATGGGTCTTGTTTCAAGCATTCATCTAAAATTGCATCAGAAATAGCATCACATAACTTATCAGGATGACCTTCTGATACAGATTCTGAAGTAAATAATTTTTTAATTTCCATAATAATCCTCCTTCAAAATAAAAAGCTTTCCTATTAAGGGAAAGCATTCATCTTAGATTATTGCTTTCTCTTATTGTTCGGATAAATCCGCTGGGGTTAAGCACCTTCTTTGTATAAAGGGTTGCTACCACCTTTCGATCCTTCATCTAGGTGGGTTCTTAATAAGAGCTTTTTACTAAGCATTGATATTATATACTTAAGACTTCTATAAATCAATATTTTTATTTATTTCTTGTAATTCAAAAATTGAAATGTTCGTAATAGTAGAAATTAAAGGTAATTCCATTTTCAACTTTAATAATGATTTAGCTATTTCTTTTTGGCAGTCTTTTTTATTCATTTTTTTCATCCTTTCACTTATAGTGTAGGATGATTTTTAAATTACATACCTTTTTTATATTTTAATAAAGCTTTTGATAATTGATCTGGACATGAAGTAGGTTTTGTCCTACATTTAATTCCTTGTAATTTTTCTATTAAATAATCAACACTTTGTCCAACACATAAAGCCGATAATCCTAATGTGTTCCCTGGACATCCTCCAACAAATTTTACATTTTTTACTATATTATCTTCTATTTCTATTTCTATTTCTCTTGAACAAGTTCCTTCTGTTTTATAAACTATTGTTTCCATTTTTATCACTCCTTGTTATGAAATTATATATTTTAATTATATTTTTGTAAATAATACAAATTATTATTTGTTATTTTATAGATTTATATTGCATATGATTTATTGGTGATTATCTTTATGAAAAAATTTTTTTTGTTAATATTTACTTCTTTATTTATTTTTTCTTGTACTAACCCTAAAACTGTATCTTCTTCTCCAATGGCGAAAGTATATTATCATTATAAAACTGTAGAGCCATACCTATGCCTTACTTTTGATGATGGGCCTGACAAAGTACAAACACCAAAGGTTTTAGAAATACTTAAAAAATATAATGCCAAAGCCACTTTTTTTGTTGTCGGAGAAGAAATTGAATATCAAAAAAGTATTTTAAAAAAAGTATTTAATGAGGGTCATGATATTGGAAACCATTTTTATGCGCATGAAAACATAAATAAACTTACAGAAAGTCAAATAAAAGAAAGCATTAAAAAGACAAATGACCTAATTTATGAAGTAACTAATAAAAAGCCAAAATATGTTCGACCTCCTTATGGAATTGTTAATGACAAATTAAAAAAAGTATGTGGTGAACTAGGAATGGATATTATTATTTGGACAGATGACAAAGACTCATTAGATTGGAAAAAAACTGTTGATTCAGTTATTATTAATAATTTAACAAAAAAAGTAAGTAATGGTGACATTTTCTTATTCCATGATGGAAATAAAACTTTTACAAATACCTTATCAGCAATTGATGTAATTATTCCTACATTGCAAAAAAAAGGATACAAGTTCGTATCTATATCTACGCTACTTGCTCCTTAATTTTTCCGATTAAATCGTAATTTGTACAACCTGTAATTTCAACAAAATAGAATTGACCAATAATTAATGGCTTTTTAGATTTTATTATAACTTGTCCATCTTCAGCATCTGGTGCAAACACATAATTTCTACCATAATAATTTTTACCATCAAAGTCTTCAATTAAAACTTGCGTAACTTCTTTGATTCTTTTTCTATTTAATTCTAAAGAAATATTTTGTTGAATTTCCATTATTTCTTTTCTTCTTAAATATGCTGTTTTACTATTAACTGTTCCTTTATAAGAATACGCTGGTGTATTTTCTTCTTTTGAGTAAGTAAAGACTCCTAAATGATCAAATTTAACTTCTTTTACGAAATCAACTAAATCTTTAAAATCTTCTTCACTTTCTTGCGGAAAACCAACAATTAAAGTTGTACGAAGGATAGGTTTTTCTATTGTTTTTTTGATATAATTTACAACTTCTAGATATTTTTCTCTAGTTCCACTTCTTCCCATTAAAGCAAGCATTTTGTTACTACTATGTTGAATTGGAATATCAAAATAAGGAATAAAATTAGAATACTTATTAAAAAGATCAACAAATCTAAAGCTTATTCTATCAGGATATAAATATAATACTCTAAAATATACACTATCATCTAATTTTAATAAATCTTCCATTAGTTCTTCTAAAAAATAATCTTTATATATATCTTTTCCATATCTTGTTGGATCTTGAGCTATGACAATTATTTCTTTTTTTCCAAGTTTTATTAATCTTTTAGCATCTTCAATAATATCTTCTTTTTTAAAAGATACAAAATTTCCTCTAATTAAAGGAATAGCACAATAAGCGCAACGATTACTACATCCTTCTCCTATTTTTAAATAAGCAACTGGTAAAGGATTAGATAGGCTTCTTTTTAAAGGATTAAACGTTTTACTAACATTTAAATTTAATAATTCATTTAATTTTTCGCCTAATGTATCATACTCATCAACGCCAACAATCAAATCAATTTCTGGAATCTCTTTTTCTAATTCTTCTTTATATCTTTTAGCAAGACATCCACACACAATTAAATATGCATCATCTTTTTTCTCATTAATTACACTAAAAATAGTATCTATCGATTCTTTTTTGGCAGATGTAATAAATCCACAAGTATTAATAAAAATTATATCACTTTCTTTTACATCATCGATTATTTCTATTTTCCCTTCTTTTAGTAGTCCTAAAATACATTCACTATCAACTAGGTTTTTTACACAACCTAAAGAAATAAAGCATGCTTTCATAATAAATTATCCAATTCCTCAATTAATTTCATTGTTTCATCGATATTTCTACATTTTGCTCCTGAAGCATTATCATGTCCACCGCCATTAAAATGACTAGCAACATCATTAATTTTAACACCTCTTGAACGAATAGAAACACGCCATTTATATTCAGATTCTGTAACATCTTCACTAAATTGAACCCATATTTTTATTTCATTGTACCCTGATAAAAGATTAACATATGCTTTTATTTGTTCTCTTTCAATATTTAGTTTTGCTAAATCAGCACTCGAAATATGATAATAACCAACACCTTTTGGAGTAATTTTAAAGATGTCATATAAATATTTAACAATTTTTATTTCTTCAATAGACTTTAGATATAATTTATCGTATACTTCAGAAATATTAACATTACTTTTTAAAAGATACGCAGCCATTTCAAATGTCATAGATGATGTTGAAGAATATTGAAATCTTCCACTATCGCCAACTAATCCACTGTATAAAAATGTTGCTGCTTCTTGAGATAAATGTTTTTTATATCCTTTTAACATATATGCAATTATTTCACAAGCTGCTGCTGCACTATCATCAACATATTGTATATTACCAAAACTTTCGCATTCTGGATGATGATCAATTTTAATAACAAAATCAGCTTTAGAAATATAATCTTTTCCATCAACACGTGGACTATTTGCTGTATCCACAATAATACATAAATATTTTACATCAGATAAATTTACATCATCATCTGTATATGGATATAAATTTGGTGAAAAGAATTTATGTTTTTGTCCAAATGCATAAACTTTTTTCTCAGGATAATTATCTAAAATCCAAGTTTTTAAGCCAAATTGAGATCCTGAAGCATCAAAGTCTGGAACTTCATGTCTTAAAATGACTATATTATCATATTCTTCAATTTTTTCTAAAATTTCTTTAAATACTTTCTTCATGTTTTATTTTCCCATAATAATATCATATGTATCTCTACACATCATAATTTCTTCATTTGTAGGGATAATAAATACATCAACTTTTGAATTTTTAGTAGAAATTTTTACACCTTTACCATTACAAATTTCTACTGGATTATTTTCATCAACTTCAATACCTAAAGCATCTTTAATCATAGGAATTAAGGCTTTTCTTGTGGAAATAGAATTTTCTCCAACGCCTGCTGTAAATACAATTGCATTGCAGCCACCTAATTCTACAAAATAAGATCCAATAAATTGTGCAACTCTTGTACAATATACTTTTCTTGCAAGGAAAGCTTGATGAATATTTTCTTTTTCTGCTTTATCAATATCTCTCATATCACTTGAAATACCAGATACTCCAAGAAGACCAGAATCATAATTACAAACATGGTTCATTTCATCTGGAGTTAAATTATCTTTTTTCATTACATATGATAAAATAGATGGATCAATATCTCCACATCTTGTTCCCATCATGATACCACCAAGAGGAGTAAATCCCATAGATGTATCTACTGATTTTCCATTTTCAATAGCACACAAAGAAGCTCCACTACCAAGATGGCAAGAAATTAATTTATATTCATCTTTCCCATAATATTCTTTAATTACTGAAGCAATATATTTATGTGATGTTCCGTGAGCGCCATATCTTCTCACACGATAATCTTGATAATAACGATAAGGAAGAGCATAAATATATCTTTCTTCTGGAATTGTTTGATGGAATGCTGTATCAAAAACCATTGTATGAATTGCATTTGGTAATTCTTTCTTAAAGGCCATATAACCAGCATATTCTGCTGCATTATGATGAGGAGCAAATTCAGCAAGTCTTAAAACTTCTTTTCCTACTTCTTCAGTAACAACTTCTGTTTTAGAAAAACTTTCACCACCTTGAACAACACGATGCCCAACGCCTTTTATATCATCAACATTTTTTATTATTCCTTTTTCTTTTAATCCATTCATTACCACTCTTACTGCTTCTGGTTGATCAGGAATATCTTGAATAGTTTGAGTTTTTTCTCCTTGATACTTAATTGTAAAAATACTATTTGGTAAACCAATTCTTTCTACTTGTCCAGAAGTTATTACTTTTTCTTCAGGCATTTCTACCAATTGAAACTTTAATGATGAACTTCCGGCATTTACAGCTAATATTTTCATACTTTATAAATCCTCCATTAATATGCTTTAATATTTTACTATTTATATAGTAAAAAGTCAAAAAAAAGTGCACTTTGAGTGCACTATCAATTACATATATTCTTTGATAAAATGAATAGCATCATTTACCCATTGCTTGTTATATTGAATATTGTCTATATATTCTTTATTGTTAATTCCATAAACACACTCATCAGCAACAGATTGTCCATGATCTCCATATGGATAAACATGTAATTCATATAAAATACCCTTTTCTGTTAAAGACTTTGCTAAATTAATAGAATTTAATACAGAAACCGCATTATCAAATCTTGTATGCCAAATAAATGTCTTAGGGAAATTGTCTTTTACATGTTTTTCAATTGAAAAATAATCGGTAAGTTGGGCGTCTTTTTGAGTAATATTTTCTTTTGTTTCTTTATGTGTGAACTCGTCCATTAAAATAACTGGATATCCTAAAAAGCAGCCATTTACTACAAGATTAGACTTATCTTCATGTAAAAAGCTTGCGTAATAATCTTCATCATAATAGCAAGAAACTGATGCTGCTAAATGGCCTCCAGCTGAAAAGCCCATTACTCCTATTTTATTAGAATCCACATTATATTTATCAGCATTTTTTCTAATGTAAGCTAAAGCTGCATAAACTCCTATTAATGGATGTGGATATTTAAATGGAGCGATTTTATATTTTAAAACAAATACATTAATATTTTCAGCAAGTAATTTTAAAGCAACTGGTTCTGCTTCTCTATCTGAACAATAAGCATAAGCTCCACCAGGAAGTATTACAATAGTTTTTCTTTTTCTATTTATTTCAATTTCTGAATAATTGTTAGGGCAATATGACTCAAGAACATAACTATCATCATCAAGCATTGGATAATAATCTTTTAAATTAACTTTTTCATTTATCATTTGATTTACCTCTTATTTTATATATCTGATATGATTTTCTTTTCTAGGCTTAGCTAAAATTTCTTTATCGCTTGAATTATAACCTACTATACATGTTCCAACAACTATATCATTTTCTTGTAAACCAAGTTCTTCTTTTATTTTCATTCCTTGCTTAGTATTCAAAAGATCATTAAGTTGATTAATCCAACATGATGAAACATTTAAAGCACTTGCAGCAACCATTAAATTTTCCATCATACAACTACCATCTTGGATGACAAACTTTTCTTGACTATTTCCATAAACAACTATCATTGTTTTAGCCCCATAGAAACAATCATTTCCTCTAATAGTTATTGATAATCTTTTTAATTTATTAAGCATTTTTAAATTAGTTATTACTAGTAAAGACGCTGTTTGTTTATTCATAGCACTAGGAGCCATGCTACCACATTGAACAATTTGATCTAAAACATTTTCTTTTACTTTTTTATTACTATAAGTTCTGCAACTTCTTCTATTAAGTATGCTTTCAATACCTTTATTTATTCTCATAATGAATTTCGTTATTCATTTCCTTTCTTGACAATAATTATATCATCTTTTTTCATTTTTGGTAGTTTATAATAAAATATAATGCTATAATATTAAAAATAAAAAAGGAGAAAAAAAATTATGTTAACTGTAATTAAGCATCCACTAATTGATGTAAAGTTATCAATTATGCGTGATGAAGAAACAAAGTCAAAAGAGTTCAGAGAAAATTTAAATGAAATTGCTTCTTTTATGTGCTACGAAGTTTTTAGAGATCTTAAAACTTACGAGTCTGAGGAAACATATTTAACTCCAACAGGTGCAAAACTTCATCGAAAAAAACTTGAATACAAAATCGTAATTGCCCCAATATTAAGAGCTGGTATTGGAATGTGCGATGGCGTAAAAAATATGATTCCAACTGCAAGAATTGGACATATTGGTATGTATCGCGATGAAGAAACACTTGAACCACATGAATATTATTTTAAACTTCCACATGTTGAAAATCCACTTGTAGTAATTGTAGACCCAATGCTTGCAACTGGTGGATCAGCTATTGCTGCTATTGATGCTTGCAAAAAAAGAGGATATAAAAATATTCGTTTAATGTGTTTAGTTGGTGTTCCAGAAGGAGTAGAAGCTGTAGAAAAAGCTCATCCTGATGTACATATCTATCTTGCTTCATTAGATGAAAAATTGAATGAAAAAGGGTATATTTTACCAGGTCTTGGCGATGCTGGTGATAGAATTTTTGGCACAAAATAATTTATATTTAGATAAATAGCTAAGAAGATTGTACTTCTTGGCTATTTTTTTATAATGGGATTTTTTTATTTTTTCTAAAAAATGATAATTAGTTTTTTTAGTAAATCAATATCATTTAATAAAGTACTTTTTTATCAGTCATATTTTTATTAAATATTGACACAAAATATGATTTATGTTATCGTTTTTTTAGAAGCAGTAAATATAATATATAATAGAGGAAATAGTAATGAAATTTAAAAAATTAGCAGTAGTATCATTTCTATTAAGTAGTGGTGTCGTTGTTAATCAAAAAAGTTTTTTACCTAAAAATGTTTTTGCTTTGGAAAATTAAGCAATAACTTTATGTCAATGCTTACTATTAAAAGAAAGGTTTATGTCATATGAAAAACAAAATTATTAAAATTATTTTCTTAAGTATTTTATATTCTATTATATTTTCATTATTTAATATTAATATTATGTTTAAAAGCCAAAACCCAAGCAAAGATTTTTATAATCAAGTTTATTCAAAAGATTACAATGTCGATTTAATAATAAGAGTAAAAGATGACACCAATCAAATTTTTGATATGCCATATTTATATGATAAAAATGCTTCAACAGACACTTATCAATATTTAAAAGAGCACATTGATAATATGACGCCTTATTATTATTCATTTACTAAAGGAAGACCCAATAGAATTCTTTTAGAATCAAATGATAGTTATAATTTCCTTGCTGGTGGATTACCTGACTATTCAAATGTTCATCAAGATTACTACAAAGTACCTACAATTATATTATATAAAAATCAAGTTGAGCAATATATCAATGATGGTTATCAATATGCTGATTTATTAAATCAAGAACTTGCAGCAAGAACAATATATTTTAATAAAGTAAATATTGGTTTTTATGATTCAAATGATGGAACATATAAAATAAGTGGTATTTTAGATGACACCAATACTAACCAATATATTTATGAAGTTATAAGTCCATTATATCTTATGGGAGATGTAACTTTAATGAATTCCTTTAAATATAGACTAACAGGGAATTATGATCAAGACAAAAAAGTTATTAATTTAATTTTTGAAGAATCACCTTTAAAAAATGTCGAATTTGAACTAATAGAGACTATAAATTATAAAGATACTTATCCTAATTCGACTATAGGATTAGATAAAAAAATAATTGAAAATTCAAATAAATATTTAAATAATAATGTTTTATATGTCATTGCTATATGTCTATTATTTTTACTAATTTATTTTAGTACAATTTTATATTTAAGAAACAAGCAAAAAAATAATTTAGTGCCTCTAAAACTCACAAATATTTTAATAGAAGAAACTATATATGTTATTTCAACTATTGCTATTAGTCTAGTTTCTTGTTTAGTTGTAAAAGCAAATTGTATTAATTTTACAGGGCAAATAAATTACTATGCAATTATTATACCACCTCTTGTTATTTTCCTACTTGGTGGTATGGTTAAATATTATATCCACCCATAAAAATAAAATGACCTAGTTATAGTGACTAGATCATTTTTCTTATTAAAGAATTTGGTTCAAGAACTTTGTTAATTTTTATTTTCACTATTTGTTGTGGATGTCTTGCAATGTCTATGTGATTATCTTGTTCATCTATTATATCATAGATTTTTGATTTTATTGTTTGACCCGAAGAAGACAAGCATTCAATTTTATCACCAATTTTAAAATTGTTTCTTTGTTCAACAAGTAAATAACCATCTTTTAATTTCTTTAAGACAATAGCAATAAATGTTTGTGTAGGATTTTCATCACCTGTATTAGTAAGAATTGCTTGATTTTTTAAATGTGGATTTAAAAATCCAGTGTATGTTACTCTATTTTCTGCTTTAGATATTTCTTTTTTATAATAATTTATTCTATTTCTAGATATTTCTTTTTTATTATAGTATTCATCGATTAATCTTCTATAAGTTGAAACGATACTTGCAATATAATGAATAGATTTCATTCTTCCTTCAATTTTAAAGCTATCAACACCAATATCTAATAATTTTGTAATATAATCAATACTCATTAAGTCACAACTTGCCATTATAAATTTATCATTTGATATCAATTCGTCATTATTATATAAATTATAAATCCATCTACATGAATGAGCGCACCCACCTTTATTAGCATCTCTATTTACCATTACATTTGATAATGAACATCTTCCACTGAATGAAGAACACATACCTCCATGAATAAATACTTCAATAGGTAATGGTGACATTTTTTTTATATTAGCAATTTGATTTATATTTAATTCTCTGGCTAATACCACTCTATCTGCTTTAGCTTGCTTAAAAAAGTTTATTGCTTCATAGTTAGCTATAGATTGTTGGGTAGAAACATGAATTTCAAATCTGCATCCAAGTTTTTTTGCTCTTAAAATAACATACATTGAAGAAACGATAATAGCATGTACTCCGATTTCACTTAATGCTAAAAGATATTCATCTAATCCCTCAAAATCTTCTTCTTCAGGGACAATATTAACTGTAACATGCACTCTTGCATGATGTTTGTTTGCAAATATTACCGCTTCTTTTAAATCATCTAAAGAAAAATTGTTAGCTTTGGCTCTAAGTGAAAATTGTTTCCCGCCCACAAAAACTGCATCTGCTCCATATAATATTGCAATTTTTAAACGTGTTAAATCTCCAGCAGGAGCTAATAATTCAACTTTTTTCATTTTATATTAACCCCACTTTCTTATCTAAAAATAACGAAGTATATGGAATATTAAGCGATTCTTTTCTATTTAATGCCTTAATATGTTTTTCAATAATATCATTAATTTCATCTACACTAAAAAATAAAGCATCAAAAATAAAAACATTAATGTGTCGGCTTAATTCTTTCATGTAATCAATATAAGATAAAACCTTATTATTAAATACTATAGTTTGATTATTTTGCTCAATAATTGGGTATTTTTCATTCCTTGTTAATTCTTTTATTTTTAAAGAAAAGTTATTACAATCAAAATTTAAATTATTAATATTTTTAAAATTTGAAACAATTTTTCTTTTTGAATAATAAATTGGAATATACCCAAAGCATACTATTTCCATATTTTCTTTATCATTTAATTTTAAAACACTTTCTATATTCATATCTTTTGAGCATACAAAATGTTTGATTCCCATTTCTTTATAAGCTTCAATATCATAAGTGTTTCTAATAAAAGTTTCATGAAAAAACACCATTTTATCTTCTATATTTAACTTTTTAGCCAACATAAATACAGAAAAATCTGCAAAATATATTTTATCTACATCTATTTTTTTTAAACTATTAAGATAGTTGTTTAATTTTAAAATATCTTCATCAAACATAATCTTGTTAACAATAATTCCTAATTCTTTATTATTTTTTTTACAATATTCTTTGACTTTTCTTATTTCAGAAAGAGTAAATTCATGATAAAAACGTATTGAAAAATTCTTACTTGTTAATAAATAAGAATCAGCATTTATGGAATATATATCTTCTAATTTATTTATTTTTACGGCTATTTTCATTTTTTTATTCCTTCTTATTAATTATATATATTTTTCTTAACTTCTTCAATATGGTTTAAAAAACTATTAGAATAATATATAATATATATTAAAATTACCTATTAAAAAATAGGTAATTAAGTTGTAGAAAGGTAGATTTAACATATGGAATTTGAAAATGTACTTGCAATAGATATTGGTGGCACTAGTGTAAAAATTGGTGTTGTAAAAGGTGAAGAAATACTGGAAAATACTTCTATTAGAAATATCTTTAAAGGTAAATGTGAAACTCTTCTTCCTGGAATTAAAGAAATTTGTAAAAATTATATAGCAAAATATAATATTCATAAAATTGGTATTGGCTGTCCTGGTGAAATAAATGATGGTGTTGTTATGTGGGCTAGTAATTTAGGATGGCATAATTTTCCTTTATTAAATGAATTCCAAAAAGAATTTAAAAATTGTCAAATTATTCTTGATAATGATGGATATACCGCTTGCCAAGCAGAAATAAAATTTGGCTCTTTATATAATGTTCAAAATGGTTTATTTGTAACATTTGGAAGAGGTGTCGGCGGAGCTATTATTGTTGATAATAAAATAATGCATGGTGCGCATAATAAAGGTGGAAATTTTGGGCACATGGTCACTCATACAAACGGAAGAAAATGCAACTGTGGAAGAAGAGGTTGCTTTGAAACTTATACATCTGTACTAGGTTTAATTCAAACAGTTAAAGAAATAAATATGCGTTGGCAAAATGAAAACGACCAAATAGACACATCTGACTTATCTGGATTTAAAATTGTTTCTTTATCTAAAGAAAAAAATCCAATTATCCTTGAAGCTGTTTATAAATGGAACCAAGATATTGCTGAAGGATTATTAGATTTATGTTTAATATTTGATCCACAAATAATTGTACTTGCTGGTGGAATTACTGATAGTGGTCTTATAAATCTTGATTATATAAAATCAACTCTTGCTAAGCAAGAATATTATTGTGAAGTAAAACTTGCTAAATTTACTGGTAAGACAGGCCTTGTAGGGGCTGCTGCTTTACATGTTTAAATTATCTTGTAGCTAAGAAAATTTCAAAATCAATATAACGGTCTTTTTGACCGTTTTTTATTTCTTCGTCTAAAGTTGATAATTCAATTAAAATATTTTCGACATCGTTTAATGAATAGTTTTTTAAATAGTCATTGGCTAATTTAATACGATAAGGATGAACATTTAAGATAGTAGCAATATCTTGATCAGATTTTCTTTTTTTCTTTAAGATACCAACTTGCATCAAAAGCCTAAATTGGTTTCCTAATAAGGCTATTAAATTTACTGGCTCAATTTTTAATAACTTTAAATCCGAATATATTTGCATAATTTTACGATGATCTTTTTTTAATAAAGCATTAGATAATTCAAAGACATCATCTTCAAGTGGTCTTGATACCATTTTTTTAATAATATCTTCATCTATTTTTGCACCATAAATAGATAATTTTGCTATTTCTCTTTCTAATTTGCAAACATCTTCGCATCTATTTATAAGAATTGTAAAAGCCTCATTAGTAATATCAATATTTGTTTTTTCTATAAGAGTTTTTGCATAATCACTAAGTTCTTCTTTGCTTTTAAGTAATACATTATCTATTTTTCCTATTTTACTAATAATAGAGTAAAATTTGCTCTTTTTATTTAAATATTTTTCTGGGCAAATGATTAAAAACAAACAATCTTTATTTTCATTATACAAATATTTTTCTAAATCTTCTAAATTATTTTTAAATGGAAGTTTCATTTTTTCATCTTTAAAAAAATAAGGATTTTTGCATAATACAACCTTTTTATCATAGCCAAAAGAAGGTGTTTCTAAAGAAGATATAATTTCTTCTAAAGAATTATTTTCAAAATCATATGTTATAAAATTAAAATCATCTTTGTATTCTAATACTTCATCTGTATAATTTTTTATCTTTGAAGATAGTAATAATGATGGTTCTCCAATTATTAATCTTATCATTACATTTCGAGTAAATTACTCGCCTACACCTCCTTTATCTATATAAAATACGTTAATATTTACTTAGTTTATGTTATTTACTATTCAAGGTATGATTATCACCTTTATTATTATACATTTTTTGCAAATTTAAAGAAATATGATTTTCCAGTTTTACTTGTAATTTTTGTTGTACCATTAATATCTGTTCTATAAATAATGCAATTACAACTGTTTAATATATCTAACACTTCCTCATTTGGATGACCATATTTATTATTTTTGCCAACAGAAATAATAGCATATTTAGGCTTATATGAATTAATAAAGTTAAAAGATGATGATGTTTTTGATCCATGATGGCCAACATGTAGCAAATCTACATTAAAATAGCCATAAGTATCTATAATTTTTTCTTCAATTTTTACTGAAGCATCCCCCATAAATAACATATCTTTTTTACAAACATTTCCATATAAAACTATAGAATTATCATTATTATTATCATATTTACTATTAGCATTTAAATTTGTAAACTCCATGTTTCCACAAGTAATTTTTTCAAAATTATTTTCTTTTATTATTTCTTTAACAACAATCATTTTTTCTAAATTTTCTAAAGCTCCACAATGATCATAATCTTCATGAGTTATAACTATTTTATCAATCTTTTTTATTCCATTATATTCAAGATAAGGAATAATTTTTTTACTAGCAATATCATAATTTATAATTCCTCCTGTATCTATTAACATAACTCCTTGATTATGCTTATCTACTAAAATAGTGCAATCTCCTTGATAAACATTTAAAAAAGTTACCTGCTGGTAATTTATAAAATATCCTTTATTATAAATTAAAATCATATAGATAATCAAAAAAGAAAATGTCGCACAAAACTTACTTATTTTTTCTTTTTCAATACAAATTAAAATTACAATAAAAATAACATAATATAAAACTATCATCCAAGGTTTCATACTTCCAAAAACTAAAGCATGTGATTTTAAATCTATCATTTTTATCAAATCAAAAAACTTCCGATAAATAAAAGAAAACACATTTCCATTAAACAATGAAATAAACACGCTTATAATCGATAAAATAAATATAACAGTTACTACATAATTTAATATCATATTAGAGAAAAAACTAATAAAATTTATTTTATAGTTTATTACCAATTGAATGGGAATTGTACATAAAAGGCAAATAAAAGACATTAATATAGATTGTATAATTTTATTTTGTTTTTTTAAAAAACTTTTAGAAAAAGCAATAGCAAAAGATATTACATAAGTTAATATAAATGAGTAATTATAAACGTTTAAAGGTTCGATTATTAAAAATATAATACCTGACAAAGAAAAACTATCAAAATCATTAAAATATTTAGATAATGCTATTGAACATAAAAGAGAAATTAGTGCTCGTGTTGAACTAATTGAAAATCTTAAAAGAAAGACATATAAAAAGCATATAAATAGTCCTATATATTTGCTTGATTTAAAAAATTTATTCAACCCTTTATCAATTAATGAAAATAAAAAGGAAATATGAAAGCCTGACACAACAAAAAGATGCAATGCATTTATATTAAGCAAACTATTATACACCTCATCATCGACATTTTTATCGTTAAAAAGCAACATTTTTACCATTATATAAGTTTCATTTTCTAATTTACAAATCAAAAAATCAACAATGTCGCCTTGAATATCAAGGCCTTTTTTTTCTAATTTTATATTAAAAGCATTTATTTCATAATAAACTCTTTTTTTCTTTAAATAATCAGAAAAATCAAAAATATCTAAATCTAAATCCTTTTCTATTTCAGTTATATTTCCTTCAATTAATAAAATATCATTTTTATTATAAGTGTTTTGCTTAGCTTTAACATAATATAATACTTTATCATTTTTCACGATTAAATAATTTTCTTTTTTTTCAGTTACAATAAAGCTACTATTTACATGAAAATTTTGAATAATTGGTTTTTTATTTACTCGATAAATACAAGAAAAAGAAAATATTGCAATCATCAAAAGTAGATATTTATAATTCAATTTTTTGAAAGCAAAAAAAGCCAATACAATAAATCCAAGCAAAAACAAATAATTTAAGGAATTTATAAATAAAATTCCAAAAATAAAGCTTAAAAAATAAAATAATAATGTTCCTTTTACAAACATATTCTATTTTTTATTGCTGTAAAGATAGATTGTCCTATTCCATTTACTTCCATAATTTGTTCAAGATAAGTAAATTCACCTATTTCTTCTCTATATTCAATTATTCTTTCAGCAATAGATTTACCAATTCCTTTTAAAGAATCAAGTTCTTCGAGTGTAGCATCATTTAAAGATATTTTTTCTTCATCTGTTTCTTTAGCAATATAAAGGCTCATGGATTTTTCTAATACTAAATCTTCATTAAAACAATCACTATCTGCTTGTAATGTTAATCCTCCAGCTTTTGCAATTAATTCGTCAAGTGTCGAACCAACATTAACTTCATATGTTCCTGGTTTTTCAACACACCCTGATATTTTAATGGTAATTCTTTCTAAAACTAAGCTAGTTTCCTCACTTGTTGATGACTGGTTTAATTGATGGTAAAAAATTGCTTTATCTTTCTCTATCGCTGTAAACCCTATAATTACTACAAATACTAAAAAAATCACTCCAATAATAGTCTTCATGGTTTTTACCCCTTTCATATTATTAATAGTGATTTTTTTTATTTTTTCTAATTTTTTATTAACTAATTTTTTTGATAATTATTTTATAGAATGATCCATCTCCACAAACAACTTCAACTTCATCATTTACTTTCTTGCCAATTAATGCAGAACCCAATGCACATTCTGTTGAAATCTTACCATTTTCTGGATCTGAACCAATTGAACCTACAATTTGATATGTATATTCACAATCATCTTGTTCATCATAAAAAGTAACCTTACTTGTTGGATTAACTTTAGTTGTAGATGACTTTTCATTTGCAACTTCAATATTTCCTAAAGTTGCCTCTAAGTCTCTAATTCTCGCTTCAATTTCTGCTTGTTTATTTCTTGCTGCATCATAATCTGCATTTTCTGACAAGTCGCCTTGTGCTCTTGCAGCAGCTAATTCTTCAATTACTTGAGGTCTTTCAACATCAATTAAATGTCTATATTCTGCTTGTAATTGCGCATAATACTCTTTAGTAACAACTTCTTTTTTTATATCTGCCATTGTACTTTTATCCTCCTTGGATTTTTTGCTATTTAATTATACTATTATTTTTTTAAAAAATAAACCCGTTTTAATTCATATTATCAAGTTTAAGCATTAATTCTTCAATATTTTCTTCCAATTCTTTTATTTGATGTTGCATAGTTCGATATTCTATCCAATTATAATCAGTATCTTCATTGATTTTTTCATTTAATGCTTCAAGTTCATCCATTTTTTTATTAATTTCTTTTTCTAATTTTTCTTTATCTTTAGAATTACTTTTATTATTGCTTTTTTCTTTTACGATTTTTTCTTTTTTATCTTCTTTTTTTAATGCATAAGAAAATTCATCATCAACAATATCATGTAATTCTTTAAAAGTTTCATAATTTCCATTTTCCATTATATATTTTCCGTTTTGAATATATATAATTCGATTAGCCACATGGTTTATAAAATATCTATCATGAGAAACCATAATTATAGTTCCAGGATAATCATCTAAAATTTCAGCAACAACTTTTTTGGTAGAAAAATCTAAATGGTTAGTAGGTTCATCTAAGTATAAAATATCATAATTCCTTAAGGAAATTAAAGCAAATATTAATCTTATCTTTTCCCCACCTGATAGATTGCTTACATTTTTAAAAACATCATCATCAGAAAATAAAAATCTTCCTAAAATATTTCTAACTTGTGTATTATCATATAAAGGAAATTCATTATGTATTGTATCAAAGACATTTAATGACGGATTTAATAGTTGTTGTGTTTGATCAAAATAAAAATATTTTAAGTTTTCTCTAACATCTTTATTAAAACCAGAAATTAAATTTTTATTTGTCATTAAACAATTTAATAATGTGGTTTTTCCACAACCATTTTGTCCCATAATGCAAATTTTATCTTGATTCTTTATAGTTAAGTTTAATGGTTCTGTTAAAGGTTTATCATATCCGAAAACTAAATCTTCACAAATATGCATTTTTACCTTTTCTTCTAAATTTGCAGAAAACTTAGCATGAATCACTTTCTTTTTAGCATTTGGTTTTTCTATTTTTTCCATTTTATCGAGTTTTTTCTCTAATGATTGAGCAAAAGAAGTTTTAGTAGGTTTAGGTTTAAATTTTCTTATTAACATATCATAACGTTTAATTTCTTTTTCTTGTAAATTATAACGTTTCAAAGCTTGTTCATACATCATTTGCTTTTGATTAGCATAAAAGGTATAATTTCCTGAATAAATGGTCCCTTTATGATTTTCTATTTCTAAAACTTTGTTAGCAAAATTATCAATAAATACTTGATCATGGGATACAATGATAACTGTTCCCGGATAAGTTTTTAAATACTTTTCTAGCCATTCAATCATTACTAAGTCTAAGTGATTTGTTGGTTCATCAAGTAATAATAATGATGGTTTATTTAATAATAATTTTACAAAAGAAGCTCTAGTTCTTTCTCCTCCAGAAAATGTTTTTAATTTTCTATTGTAGTAGCTTTCATCAAATCCAAATTTATGTAACATTTGTTGAATTTGATATTTATATTCATATCCACCTTTATTTTCAAATTGTTCATGTAATTTGGAATACTCATTAATTAATGTTGCATTACTATCTTTTTGCATTAAATTAACTAATTGTTCCATTCTTCTTTCTATTTCTTTTAAACTAGAAAATGCACTTTCCATTTCATCCATTAAAGTATTTTCAATATTATTAAAAACAGTTTGAGATAAGTAACCATAATTATTATCATCAAAAATAACACTTCCTGAATCAGACATTATTTCTTTAGTTATTATTTTTAAAAGTGTTGTTTTTCCTTGACCATTGTCACCAACTATTGCAAGTTTATCATTTTTATTAACAGTAAAAGAAATGTTATCCAATATAATGTCATCACCATAGCTTTTACAAATATTATTCACCGTTAATACTGCCATAACATTTCCCTCCAAGCATTATAATTATAGGTGTTTTATTCCATTTTCACAAGAAAAAAGTTAAGGGCTTTGAACTCTTAACTTTTATTAATTTAATTATTAATTAGCAAATCCACCAAATGTTTTTATTTGTTAATACACATACTAAGTCAACAATCCATAAAATAACAAATCCGCCACATAGTAATAAGATAACAGATAGAACAATAGCTACAATATTATTAGCAGCAATACTCTTGAATAATCTAATTAGATTCCCATATGCTCCCCATAATAATACTAATAATACTCTTACAATCCAAGGTAAGTTTTCTAATGCTTTAACTAAATCTTTCATTTTACATATCTCCTTAATACAATTTATTATTTATTTTTTAAAAAAGAACTTATTTTTATTCATTAGTAGAAGTTTCTGCATTTTCTTCTTCTATTCCTGTTTCTGCTGCTGTAGCAACTTTTTCTTTCTTATAAACTAAACGATTTGTTGTAGTTGGATCAAAGAAATGAGTTCTACCCATATCAAATGTCATATTTACTTTATCATGAACTTGAATATCATTATTTGCAGAAGTCTTAACAATAATTCTTTGTCCGTTCATGTATCCATAAACAATTAATTCGTGACCTAATAATTCTACAACATCACATTCAACTTCTGTTGTTGCTCCAGGATATTTTTTAATCATATCACCTGCAACATAAATATCTTCAGGACGAATACCTAAAACAACTTCTTCATTTTCATATCCTTGAATGTTTAATTTTAATTCTTCTGGGATGTCAATTCTAATTGCTCTTTGTGTTTTATCACCTTCAATTACAAATTGACCATCAATGTATTTTCCACGTAAGAAGTTCATAGCTGGTGAACCAATAAATCCACCTACAAATATATTTGCTGGGAAATTATATACTTCTTTTGGAGTACCAATTTGTTGAATATGACCATCTTTCATAATAACAATACGTGATGCCATAGTCATTGCTTCTGTTTGGTCGTGTGTTACGTAAATAGTTGTAGCACCAACTCTTTCGTGAATCTTTGCAATTTCAGATCTCATTTGTACACGAAGCTTTGCATCCAAGTTTGATAAAGGTTCATCCATTAAGAATACTTTAGGGCTTCTAACGATAGCTCTACCTAAAGCAACTCTTTGTCTTTGACCACCTGAAAGAGCTTTTGGACGACGATTTAAATATGGTTCTAGTCCTAAAATAGCTGCTGCTTCATTAACTCTTTTTTCAATTTCTTCCTTTGGAATTTTACGTAATTTTAATCCAAATGCCATATTATCATATACAGTCATATGAGGATATAATGCATAAGATTGGAATACCATTGCAATATCTCTATCTTTTGGAGCAATATCATTAACCATTCTATCATTAATGTATAATTCACCAGAAGTAATTTCTTCAAGACCTGCAACCATTCTTAATGTAGTTGATTTTCCACAACCTGAAGGGCCTACAAAGACAATAAATTCTTTATCTCTAACATCTAAATTAAAATCAAAAACTGCTTGAACTTTGTTGTCATAAATTTTATTAATATTTACAAATTTTAATGTTGCCATATAATTCTCCTTTAACTAGATATATTATAATCAACTTCAATGTTTTTGTTTTATGCACGGTGCATAAATATCTATTTATTTTTACTAATATTAATTATCAATTTAAGAAACATTATCGTATTAATATCTCTAATATCAAACCCTGTGTCTGTAGAAAATTGATTTAATCGATAATTCAAAGAATTTCTATGTAGATATAGTAGTTCTGCTGCTTTTAAAACATTCATATTACAATCAATAAATGCTTCAATCGTATCTATATTCTTTTTTTCAATTTCTTTAACTATTTCTCTTGCATCATTGATAATATTTTCATCAATAAAATCTACAAATATATCAAATAATGTTGAAACATTATCTTTTCTATAATTTAGATATTTTTCAAACCTTTGATCAAATGATGGGACAATTAAAATAGAGCAACTAATCATTTCACTCAATTGATTTTTTAAAAAATTTTTTAATATTAAAGAAAAGCCGTCACAATTTATTACCATTAATTTTAAAAGATCTTTTTCTTTTACAATTTCTGTTTTTTCTTTAAAAATCACTTTTAACAACTCTATTGCTTCACTATGATATTTATTTTCTATATGTATGTATGCTTTATTTTCTATCATTTTTGTTCTCCATGCACAAATTATACTCTTTTTTTTATTCAAATAAAAGAAAAAGAGAATTTCTTCTCTTTAACTTACTTTCAATAATTGTGATTCTATAACACTATCTTGTTTGGCAATTGAAACTTTTATATTAGAAACATCTACGTCCATTTGTTTCATCGTTTCATTAAATGTTGTCATTATCATCTCTTCACTATTTGCTTCTCTAGAGCGATGAATAAATACAATTTCTTTGGTAGAAGGGCCAATAACATTTCCAAGTACAACAGCACAATCTTTATTTGACATATGACCATTTGGAGATAAAATTCTATTTTTTAAATATAAAGGCCTTTTTGTTAACATTAACATACGTGGATCATGATTACTTTCAATTAGATATTGATTGCAATTATTAATCATTCTTTGAATATTTTCATGAATATATCCTGTATCTGTTAAATATGCTAATTTTTCATTATTATGTTTGATTATAAAACCTGTTGTCCCTGGACTATCATGAGAAGTTGGAATAGTATAAATTTCATAATCCAAAATATTTAATGTTTGATAATAACCAAATAAATGATATTCACTCATTCCAGTGGCAATATTCATATAAACAATATCATTAGGAAAAGCTTTTAATGAAAGGCAATGGTCATTGTGTAAATGAGTAACTAATAAAGCTTTTACATCATTGATATTTAAACCTACGCTATTCATTCTTCTTTGGATTTCTACATATGAAAGTCCACAATCTATCATTAGCAATTGATGATTATCATTTTCAAATATTGTACAATTTCCTGCAGAGCCACTTGCTAAAATGTAAAATTTCATTACTTATCATCCACCATTTCTACAAATCTACCAATGTGCTTTTGGAACATAAAGTTAATGGTGGCTAAACTTCCATTTCTATTTTTAGCAATAATAACGCTTGTTGGAGAGTCAGATGAAGCGTTAGGATCAACAGCAGCACTTTCGCCATTGATTGCATCTTGTTTTTTACCATAATCTGGTCTATGAATAAACATTACCACGTCTGCATCTTGTTCAATTGAACCAGATTCTCTTAAATTTGAAAGTTGAGGAACTGCTGGTTCTGAATCTTTTCCTGTTATTTTTGCCGCTTCACGGTTCAATTGAGAAAGGACTAAAATAGGAGCTTTAAAATCCCTAGCCAAAGCCTTAAGAGCAGCTGATATTGTCGATATTTCTAATGATCTATTATCAGAATTTTTCGACTTTACATCAGGAGTAATTAACCCGATATAATCCACAACAATAAGCCCAATATCGCCATGACGAGATTGTAATTGATTTAATTTCGAACGCATATCTACTACTTTAATAGCAGGAGTATCATCAATATATAAATTTGTATTTGATAGATCTCTAGCTGCTTTATTTAAATAATTTTCTTCTTCTTGATCAAAAGATGCTGTTTGTAATTTACGAATTGGAACTCCACTTTTTGCCGATAAAATTCTATTTGTTACTGAATCAACACCCATTTCTAAAGAGAAAAATACACAAGGCTTTGTTGTTCTTAAAGCAACACGATATAAAAAGTTTAAAGCAAGTGCAGATTTTCCAACTGATGGTCTTGCTGCTAAAATATATACTTCTCCAGGCTTAAAGCCTAACATTAATCTATCAAAAGTTTCATAGCCTGTGGTTAATCCTTCAACATTTCCTTTTCCAGCTTTTATATTTTTCACTTGTGTTTTATAAGCTTCTAGTGCTGAAGAAATTGAGACAAAATCTCCGACTTTTCTTCTTTTTGTAATATCGTTAATATCTTTTTCAATTTTCAATATATAATTAGAATAATCACCTTCTGCTTCTTGTTTCCACTTATTAATTACTTTTTCAGAAGTAAGTAAAATTTGTCTTAATATTGATCTTTCTTCGACTGTATTAACATAATACTTTGAGTTTACAACATCAATATATGAGTTTGCTAAATCTAAAATAAATGGAGCATCTCCTACTTTTTCTAAAGTTCCATCCTTAGATAATTTATCAATTAAAGCATATGGTTCGACTTTAGCTTGACCATTATCATATATTTCTCTTAAAGCCTCAAAAATAATTTTATGTTCATTAACATAAAAATCTGAGCTTTTAAGTCTTGCTAGTGCTTCAACTAAAGAATCAGAAGAAAATATCATATTAGCAAGAACTTGTTTTTCTGCTTCAATATTATAAGGTAAATCCATAATACTTTTCTTTCCTTTATGCTTGATCAATTAAAATATTAATTTTTCCAACAATATCTTTATATAAAACTACTTCTACTGTGGCTTTTCCTAAACATTTAATAGGAGTAAAATTTCTAAAATTTTTCTTATCAACTGTAATTTGATAATCATTTAATAATTTCTCTTCTATCATTTTAGCTGTTATGGCTCTATGTAATCTATTTTCAGTTCCAGCATTTTCTTTAAAAGATAAAGTTATATTTTTTAATTTTTCTCTTAGAGAAATTGCTTTTTCTGAATTTTCAACATCTAGTTTTCTTTCTTCTTCTTTTTGCTTATTAAGTTCCATTAAATTTGCTTTATTTTGTAAAATTGCTAATCCTTTTTTTATTAAAAAATTATTAGCATAGCCTTCTGCTACATCTACAACTTGGTTTTTCTTACCAACATTTTTAACATCTTGTAATAATATTACCTTCATTTTCTATACCTTCCCATCTCTAATATACACTTTTATTTTATTTTCAAGTTCTTCTATAACTTGGTCGATTGTTGTATTTTGAATATCTGTTGCTGCACGAGTTTTTTCTCCACCACCATGCATAGATTCCATAATTGCTTGAACATTAAAATTTGAATTTGATCTTGCCGAAATAGATACTTGGTTTGGCGATATAGAAGTAAATCCCACAACAAATACAGCCTTTGTTTCTCTGGTTGCTAAAAGTTCATCAGCAGTTTTAGCAAGCACTGTCTTTGTAGTACAATCTTCAATTCCATTAGTCCTAGCAATAAAAATTCCTGTCGTAACAGTTTTAGCAGAATTAATAATACTTGTACGAAGTTTTTTCTCTTCATATTCATCTCTAAAGAAGTCGGTAACATCATCTGTACTGGCTTGATAGTTTTTCAAAATCATTGCCATTTCAAAAGTTTTACCACTAGTCCCAGATTTAAAAGATTTTGTATCTAAGGAGATACCTGCAAGTAAAAATGTTGCTATTCTTTCATCTAGTTCAACTTTCTTTGGTTGATAATATATTAACTCTGTAACCAATTCTGAAGCAGAGCTTGATTGTGGTTCATGATATTGGAAAGCTGGATTATTAATAAATTCATCACTATCTCTAATATGATGATCTATAAGACAAACTTCTTTTCCTTTCTCTAATAATTCAGGTTGTAAAGTTTTGCTTGGTCTATGTGTATCAACAACAATTATTAATGTTTGATCATTCACAAGAGATAATGACTTAGATGGACTAACCGCAAATTTTGCAAGTTCTTCATCTTTAAATTTTAAGTGTATTGCTCTTTTAGCTTGGACATCTATTGAATCTTCATTTAAAACTACATTTGTTGGAACTTTTAAAGATTTGCATATTGCATAGACTCCTAAAGATGATCCAACTGAATCAAAATCCGAGTTAGAATGGCCCATAATTAAAACATTACCAGCATTTTTAATTAAATTAGCAATGGATGTTGCATTTACTCTTCCACGGACATGCGATCTTGTTTGTTTAATTTCGTTTTTAGCGCCAACATATTCAAGTGGTTTTCCTAAACAATTTATACAAACTTGGTCTCCACCACGAGATAATGCTGTATTCAATGCTGCATAAGCAAGTTCACTTGTTCTTAATAAACTAGATGTATTCCCTTTTCCTATTCCAATTGAAATAGTTAAAGGGTTGTTATCCTTTTTAGTAATTGCCCTTATTTTATCTAAAATAGAAAAACCAGATTTTTTGATTTCAATAAAAGTTTTTTCTTCACCTAAAATCAAAAATGAGTCATTGCTATAAGATCTTATAAATAAATTATTTTTCTTTGCCCAAGAAGTAATTTCATTTTTAACTTCTGACACAAAAGCACTAAAATCTGATTCTGATAATGAGGTTATAACATCTTGATAATTATCGATTATTACATGTCCCATAAAAGCTCTTTCAGATTCCACTTTAGCATTTTGAATAACTTGAGTAGAAACATCTTTTAGATATATAACTTTTAACCCTGTAATAACATTTATTTGGAATGTTTTTCCACTAATTGATGCAAAAACATCTTCACGGCTTTCCTTTTCTATTAAATCATCAAAATCCGGAATTAATTCATATATTTTTTTACCTAATATCTCATCTTTTTTTAACATTGTAGTTTGGCTAAGCCAGATTATTTCATCTTCCTCATCGTAAACCATTATTGCAATATTTCCAAACTCAAAAATAGGGCTTACTTCATTTCCAAATATTGAGGCAATGGTAATATCATTATCAACTAAGTTTTTTTCAGATTCTGATAAAGAAACACCAATAGCCATCATATCAATTATAAAAACTAATAAAAGATATCCAGAAATATAATATAAACCATACTGACTAAATGCTCCCCATAATAAATAGCATAATAATAATCCTATACATCCTAGTATTTCAAAGAAGAACAAGCCAAATATTTTTGCTTTTTTTCTTTTTATTTTCTTAAACATATTATTGCCTCCTTTATTAAATAAATAAAACTAGCATAATTCCAATTAAGCAACCAAGTTGACAAAAGATTGAAATTATTAATGGTATTAACTCTATCTTATTATTTTCTTTACAATTTTCTTTACAAATCGTAATTATTTTATTTTTAATAGCTTCTTTTTCTTTGAAGTCTTTACATTCAATAACAATTTTTGTTTTCTTTTCATCTTTTTTAAGTAAAAATCTAACATTTTGATATGTATATTTTAAATCTTCATATTTGCTATTTATTTCTTTAAATGAATTATTAAAAGTTGATGGAGAAATGTTATATCCATTGATAATCCAATACACTCTACTTTTTGAAAAAGCAATATATATAGTTAGAGCAAATGGAAGTAATAAAACTAAAATAATTCCTACTGTTATGTTTTTAAATAAAATAACTAAAATATCCACTAAAGATATATAAAACAATCCTACATAAAACTTTTCATCCATTAAAAATATTTTTCTTTTAAGTAAGCATATGGATAAAATCATTCTATAAGTCGCTAGAGTAAAAATACTAATAAAGAAAAAAAGTAATTCCTTATCCATATTTTTTCCTCCTTGAATTATTTTATAAAATAATTCTATCATCTTCTTAATTAAATTACAAATGTGTTATAATAAAGAAAAGAAAATTTTTAGGAGGCCAATATGAGTAAAGCATATGCTAAAGTAAATTTATCACTAGATGTTACAGGTATTAATAAAAATGGTTATCATTTATTGGATATGGTTAATTGTACTATCTCTCTTCATGATACCATCAAAATAAAATATGATAAGCACAAAAATGATATCATTATAACTTCGCAAAACAAGCAAATTCCCTTAGATGAAACTAACTCGGTTTATAAAGTTATTTTAAAATTCAAAAATTCATTTAATATTTCTTGTGGTATTTATGTTTCAATAGATAAAAAAATTCCTCTAGGAGCAGGTCTTGGAGGAGGAAGTAGTGATGCTAGTTGTGTATTAAAAGAATTAAACAAACACTTCAATACAAAAATGACACCATTTGATATGATAAGATTTATTGCTTCTATCAGTTCTGATAGTCCTTATTTAATTTATGGACATCTTGCTAGAGTTAAAGGAATTGGAGACCAAGTAAGCCCAATTAAAAAACATTTTCCTTATAAATTGTTTATAGTTAAACCAAAAAGTAGTTGTTTAACAAAAGATATTTTTTCTTCATATTCTTTAAAAAATTCTAAACATATTAATACTAATAAAATAATTCATGCTATTAAAGAAGAAGACTTTGCTTTACTTAAAAAGCATTTAGACAATGTATTAACTGATACAGCTATATCTTTAAACAACGATATTAAAGATTGCCTTAACGATTTAAAAATGTGTGGATTTGAAATTGTAAGTATGAGTGGATCTGGATCTACTTGCTTTGGAATATCCACTTCTTCTTTACCATATAAAAAAGCTAAAAAATTATTTAACAAAGATAAATACGACTTATGCAAAACTTATAAAGTAAATTAGTTTATTTATCTATATAAATTTTTCTTGCGACACCTTTAGAATCAATACCACCAAGTCCATGTGATTTGGTGTTTTTTAATATATCTTTTACTTTGACATATTCGCTAACATTTATTTGTGAAATGGCTACAGCAATACTTGCTGGGTCTAACGCATGAATATTACTTTTACTAGGACTGCTTGCAAAGTTTGCTCCACTGCTAATTAATCCTTCATAGTATGATTGGCAAGCTCCGGCTATAATAATTAAAGCATCTTTATTAGGTTGATAATCTCTAGCTTTTTTTACTGCATTGATAAAATATTTAGAATTTAAATAACCATCATCAAGATTTGTTCTTTTATACGAATACGCATCATGTCCTGTAATAACTAAAACATCAGGATGATGTTTATTTAATAAATCAAATATATTGGCTTCAATATCTTTTTCTTTCAAATAACAGCCAACTACTGGTGTATTATTTTTTTTATAAAATTGCATACATTTTTCAAGATATTGTTTATCGCCATCAATATGAAGGACTTTTCCTTTTAAAATATCTTTTTCTATTTTACCTTCAAAGCTAAAAAAATCATCTTTTAAGGAGGCTTCTTTTAAATCTGATAATTTAGCATCGGCAATTAAACGATAATTAATTCCTTTTAAATACGCAACATCATGGTCAATATGAATTACTTGAAATAAAACATCATTATTATATTTTTTTCGAGTAACATAATCATTTATTTTCATTAATACCACCATATTAAAATATGTAATTAAAAAACGATTATCTAGGATTTAGCCTAAATAATCGCATATTTTTAAAATGTCATCCATTGATAAATTTTCACCTCTAGTACAAGGATCAATTCCTAGTTCTAATAATTTTTCATTGCTTATTAATTCTTTTAAATTATTTGAAATCGTTTTCCTTCTTGCTTGAAACATAGCTTCACAAACTGTATATAAAGTTTTAAAGTTAACTTTATGTTCTGGAACTATTTTTTCAAATTTTAATACTATAGAATCAATATTTGGCCTTGGTAAATAAGAGTTTTTACTAACATATTTAACAATAGAAGTTTTATATTGATAATCTAAAATAATAGTTAAAGGGTTTATCTCCTTATTTTCAGGCTTAATTAATTTTAAACCAACTTCTTTTTGCATCATAGCAATCATTACTTTTATTTTGTAGTCATTTACTAAAATCTTATTTAATAATTTACTAGTTATATAATATGGTAAATTAGAAATAATACAAATTTCTTTATCACAATAGCTTTCTAACAATTCTTTTAAATCAACTCTAGAAAAATCTTTACAAATGATTTCTAAATTATCGCATTTGAACGTATCATTTAAAATATTAACCATTTGTTTATCTATTTCAAATGCTATTACTCTATTTGCTTTTAAAACTAAATATTCAGTTAATGCTCCAAGTCCTGGGCCAATTTCAATCACAACACTATTTTCGTTTATGTTTGCACTATCAACAATATATTCAGCAATTTCTTTTTCAACCAAAAAGTTTTGACCCAAAGCTTTATTTGCACTTATATTATATTTTCTTAGCGTTTCATCCACATATTTTTTACTACTTATCATTTAGCAAATTCTCCAATTCTTCAAAGCTAACATTTAAAAGATTTAGCATTTTCAATAAAGTTTTATTATTGCATTGTCCTATATGATATTTTTTTTCAACAATATTTCTTCTTGTTGTAGAATTTTTACCAGTAAGATTTAATATCATCATATCTTTACATGTTAAAGAGCCAACTTTATTTTCATTTACGGTAACCAAATTCTCTAAAGCTTTTAAAACTTCTTCTTTAGTGGATTCTGCCACACCTACTTTATGATGTTTTATACTCTTGCTTTTGTCAACAAATGCATGTTTTACATTACATATTTTTTGTGATAACTGACTTCTTATGAATTTTCCAGGATTATCTGGATCTGTTAAAATAATAGCTCCTCTTTTTAAAGCTAACTCATTAACAAAATCAAAATTAAAACCATCAATTGCTATTCCGTTGCAAGTAAAAATATCCGCTTCAAGAAATGTTTCTAGAAATTGCTTATCACTAATTCCTTCAACAATTATTATTTCTTTTACTTTCATAAATGAAAAACCCTTAGTGAATTTTTATAAACATTTTCTTTTAAAGTTTCAAGTGGAATATTTTTTATCTTTGCAATTTCTTCAATAACATATCTAACATTAGAAGGTTGATTGATAGTACCTCTAAATGGTACAGGCGTTAAATATGGATCATCTGTTTCTACAAGTATTCTATCAAGTGGACAGTTTAAGGCTACTTCTTTAATTTCTTTAGCATTTTTAAAAGTAACTACCCCAGAAAAAGAAATATAACAACCAAGTTTTAAATATCTATTCATCATTTCAGCACTTCCAGAATAGCAATGTAAAATTATACCATCTAATTTTTTATGCCATTTTTCCAATATATTATATAAATCTTCATGAGCATTTCTACAATGTATCTGAATTGGCTTTTTTATATTTGAAGCAATTTCTAATTGCTTTTGAAACACTTCAATTTGTAAGGCTTTATTTTCCTTTGTAAAATAATAATCAAGTCCTATTTCTCCAAGAGCAATACATTTTTTATCATTTAAACATTCAAGCAAAAAAGAATAATCATTGTCAAAATCATTAACTTCTTCTGGTTGAATGCCACAAATAGCATAAAGCATATTATACTTATTAGCAAGTTTTAATGATTTTATCGATGATTCTTTATCATATCCAACCACAGCAATTTTATTAACATCATTTTCTAAAGCATTATGTAAAATAGCTTCTATTTCTTCATCTTTTCTATCGCAAATATGCGAATGAGTATTAAAAATCATTTTACTTACCTAAACAAAACTTCGAAAAAATATTATCTAATAAATTTTCTTTGTTTACCTTTCCAAGTATTTCCATAATAGACTTATAAGCTTGTTTGATGTCAATCGATATAATATCAACTACTTGTCCTTGCATTGCTTGAATCTTAGCACTTTCAAGACTTTGCTTTGCTTGCAATAATAAGCCTTCTTGTCTTGCATTAAATAAAATTGGTTCATTATTATAGGTGAAATCTTTAAATTTTTCTTTTATTTTATTTTCAAGTTCTAAAATATCTTTATTAATTGCTGATATTTTTATACTATCATCTATATCTAACATATTTCCTTTATCAGTTTTATTTAAAATGATAATTCTTTGATAATTTTTTGTTTTTTCTAAAAGTTCGTAATCTTCTTCTTCAAGGCCTTTTGAACCATCTAACACTAATAAAACTAGTTTTGCTTTTTCTAATGATTTTAGTGATTTATCTATTCCAATTTTCTCTATATAATCATCAGATTTTCGAATTCCTGCTGTATCAATTAAATTTAAAGTTATACCATCAAGATTGATTGTTCCTTCAACAATATCTCTTGTAGTACCAGCAATATCAGTCACAATTGCTTTATCTTCTTTTATCAAAGCATTTAATAATGATGATTTTCCTACATTAGGTTTTCCAATAATTACAGTATCTATTCCATTTTTAATGATTTGTCCTTTTCTAGTATCATTAATAATTTTGTCTAATCTACTAAGCAAAGCATTAATCATTGGTAAGATAGTATCATGAGTTAATTGTTCTACATCATCATATTCTGGATAATCAATATTTACTTCAATATGTGAAATTATATCTAATAAATTATCGGCCAATTCTTCTACAAATTTACTTGTTTTACCTTCTACTCCACTTAAAGCAAGAGACGTTGCTTGCTTACTTGTAGCATTTATTAAATCGTTAATTGCTTCAGCACTAACTAAATCGATTTTTCCATTTATAAAAGCTCTTGAAGAAAATTCTCCATTTGTTGCCATACGAGCGCCATGTTTTATATAAGTTGAAATTATATTATTAACAATAAGCATACTTCCATGACATGTAATTTCTACTACGTCTTCCCCTGTAAAAGAATTAGGACCATAATAAAAAGAAGCCATCACTTGATCTATTTTTTCATTTTCATCTTCAATATATCCATAATAAACATGTTGATGTAAATGTTCCTTTTTATTTGTGAATAGTTTATTTGTAATTAAAATAGCATCTTTTCCACTTATTCTTATTAAAGCAATTGCTGATTTCAATGCTCCAGAGCAAAGAGATACTATTGTATCGTTTAATTCCATTATAATGACTTCCTCCTTTTATATATTATACATTAATAATTATAACTTTAAAATAAATGATTGATATTAACAAATATAAAAATTAATGATATAATTAACTTATCTTCAGGGTATGGTGTAATTCCTAACCGGCGGTAAACTCCGCGAGCCTATTTTGGTTGAACTTGTGAAATTCAAGTAGCGACAGTAAAGTCTGGATGAAAGAAGAACATTCTTTTATTTTTAGTAGCATCCTGAAAGATGCTTTTTTTATTTTAAATGAAAGGAAATATTATTATGAAATCAATCAATAAAAAAATTGCTATTACCGCTATGTTTGCTGCTTTATCCTATGTTTCTACTTTTGTATTTCACTTTTTAAATTTATCATTACCAGCCATTCCTTTTTTAAGCTATGATCCAAAAGATATTATTATTTGTATTTCTGGCTTTATTTTAGGACCATTTGCTGCAATTGGCATTAGCGTTATTGTTTCACTACTTGAAATGATAACTATCAGTTCTACTGGATTTTATGGTTTAATAATGAATATTGTTGCAACATGTGCTTTTGCTGTTCCTGCTAGCTTAATATATCAAAAAAAGAAGAATTTTAAAGGAGCTATAATTTCTTTAATTTTCGCTTTTGTATCTACACTTTTTACAATGATTCTTTGGAATATCATTATTACTCCTATATATCTTTCAATAGATAGAAGTTTATTAATTCAAAAATATCTTGCTTACATCGTAGCTTTTAATGCTATTCAATCAGGAATAAATATTTCTATGGTTCTTTTACTTTATAAGCCTATTGTAACTGCTTTAAGAGCTATTCATCTTGTTGATTCATCTAGTAAAAAAACTGATAAAAAAACAACCATATTAATGGTTGCTATTGGTTTAATACTTTTAGTTAGTTTAATTGTTGTATGGATATTAATTAAATAACACTATTTTTTACAAAAGTTAACAATTTCTCCCATTTGATCTTTTCCACAATGAGCGGCATTTGATTCATCTGTATCAATGTGCATAGCTAATGCATAATTTTTAGAAACACGAACGACAACATCTCCAAATACAAGAGATCTTCCTTCAGTTTCTACTTTTACGCATACAACGTCTTTATCTTTTACACCTAAATTTTCTGCATCTTCTGGTGTGGCATGAATATGTCTTTTAGCAATTATTACGCCCTCATCTAATGTTACTTTTCCAGCAGGTCCTACTAATTCACATGCTGCTGATCCTTTTACATCTCCTGATTCTCTAATTGGAGCCACAACTCCAATTGTTCTTGCATCAGTAAATGATAATTCTACTTGATTAACATTTCTACATGGTCCTAAAATTGAACAATTTAATACGCCTTTAGGTCCAACTACTTGAACTTTTTGATTAGAAGCAAATTGGCCAGGTTGAGATAGCATTTTCTTTACTTCTAGTGTTGCTCCTTTACCAAATAATACTTCTAATGTTTCTTGTGTTACATGAACATGTCTTGCTGATGTTTCTACTATAAATTTCTTTTCCATAAAAACTCTCCTTTTATTGCTAACTTATATTATCTATATAAGTTTAGTCCTCCTTTAATTATTTCACAATTATATTCATTGTTAGGTTCTGTAATATTTCCATCTATTTGAATTACAAATGGTTTATTACTTTTAAATACTGCCTTTTGACAATAAATATGTTGAGTTCCTTTTTTCTTAAATATCTTTTTATTTAATAAGGAAACTAAATAAAAAGGTATTTTTATTTTTTTCATTTTATCTACATAAACAAATTCTAATTTTTCATCATAACAATTAGCACCAGGGCAAATTGTTATCCCACCACCTATTGATGATCCATTACATAAGCAAATTATAAAACCATTTTTATGTTCAAATTCTTTGCCATCAATAGAAACATCAAATGAATACCAATCAAAATGTAATAAAGCTGAAATCAAAGCAACTAAATATCTAAATTTTCCTTTTAATTTTTTATACTTTTCAAAATTTTCTAAAACAGCGATATCAATTCCTGTACCTAGAACATTTGCACATCTTTTACCATTTACAAGTATATAATCTGTTTTTTTAGCTTCTGACATAAAAATTTTATCTAAGCATTCTAGTGGCTTTTTCTTTGAAAAATTAATTACTGAAGCAAAATCATTTCCTGATCCTGCAGGTATTATTCCTAGGTTCCATTTATCAAGATTATTAACTCCATTTAATACTTCGTTAAAAGTCCCATCTCCACCTATTGTAACAATGCTACCATTTTCATTTTCAGAAGTAATCTTTTTTGCTAATTCATTAGGATGACGATAATATTCTGAAACATACCATTTATAGGCAATTTTTTTCTCATCTAAGTATTTTTTTATTTGTGATAAAAACTTATTTTTTTTATCTTGATTTTTTTTCCTACCAGAAATTGGATTTACAATAATATGAAACACTATGATTCCCCCAATACTTTAATAATTATATATCAATGTAAAAAAAAAGTCTAGAATAGTCTAGACTTAACTAATTAATGATTAATATAACATTAAATTATATTATCTTCTTCTATATGTAGTGCACCAAGCATCAGAATCAATCTTTACTTCTTGAGCTTTGCATCTGCTTTCATTATTAAATATACATGATTCTTCACTACATGATATCGCAGTCTCTAAATCAGCATAATTATCTAATGCAAATTCTTCATTATAAGAATCATTTTCATTTTTTACCTGATATGAGCAGCATATAGCATCTTCATCGACAATAATACTTTGTTTTTTACAAACACACTTACAATTATGTTTGCACGTTCTTTCATCACATGTTAATTTATTCATACTATCCTCCTATAGATAGTATGATTTAATTACTATATTTTATTCTAAAAAATTCCTACAGAATTGCCATTTTCATCCATATCAATTTTTAATGCGGCAGGAACACGTGGAAGACCTGGCATTGTCATTATTGATCCTGTTATACAAACTAAAAATCCTGCGCCAATTGCTGGCCTAATTTCTCTTACATGAATTGTAAAATCTTTTGGCCTTCCTATAATATGAGAATCATCTGTTAATGATGCAGGTGTTTTAGCTATGCAAATTGCTAATTTGTCCCAGCCTAACTCTTTATATTTTTTTATTTGTTCTTTAGCTTCATTTGAAAATTCAACTTTACTTGCCCCATAAACAATTGTTGCAATTTTATTTACCTTTTCTTCGATAGATTCTTTCAAATCATACAATTGATGGAATTCATTTGGCATTTCTACTAATTCTATAACTTTCTTTGCAAGATTAATTCCACCTTTTCCACCATGTGCCCATACATTAGATAATTCTATTGGATAATTATTATCTTCGCACCATTTCTTTAATGCCTTCACTTCACTAGGTTTATCAGTTGGAAATTTATTTATGGCTACTACAAAAGGCAGTTTAAATGATTGAATTGTTTCAATATGTTTTTGTAAATTGCAAGCCCCTTTAAGCATAGCTTTTACATTTCCTTTACTTAAATTTTCTTTAGAAATTCCACCATGCATTTTTAAAGCTCTAATTGTAGCAACAATTACTACTGCACTAGGTTTAATATTTCCAACTCTACATTTAATATCTAAAAACTTTTCAGCTCCAAGATCTGCACCAAATCCAGCTTCTGTTACTACATAATCAGATAATTGAATTCCCATTTTTGTTGCAACTATTGAATTACATCCATGGGCTATATTAGCAAAAGGTCCACCATGAATTAAAACTGGTCCTCCTTCTAATGTTTGAACAAGATTTGGTCTAAAGGCATCTTTAAGTAATAATGTAATACATCCACCTATTTTTAAGTCTTTTACTGTAACTGGATTACCTGAAAAATTATAGCCAATAACAATAGTATCAATTCTTTTTCTTAAATCTTTATAATCTGTTGCTAGACATAATATAGCCATTATTTCACTAGCTACAGTTATGTTAAATCCATCTTTTCTAGGAATGCCATCAAATTTACCACCTTTTCCAACTTCAACAAACCTTAATGCTCGATCATTTAAATCTAAGCATCTTTTCCATGTAATATTATTAGGGTCTATTCCAAGTTCATTTCCTTGATATATGTGATTATCAATAAAAGCAGAAATTGCATTATTAGCAGTTGTTATTGCATGAATGTCACCAGTAAAATGCAGATTGATTTCATCCATTGGCATTACTTGAGCATATCCTCCCCCGGCAGCACCACCTTTAATTCCCATAACAGGTCCTAATGAAGGCTCTCTTAAAACGCATAAAACATTTTTCTTCATTTTACGTAATGCTTCAGATAAGCCAATAGAAGTTGTAGTTTTTCCTTCTCCTGCTGGAGTTGGTGAAATAGCTGTTACTAGTATAACTTTACCATTTTTACTTTTTTTATCAAACACATTAAAATTTAATTTAGCTTTATATTTACCATATAAATCATATTCATCTTTTGTTAAAGATAGTTCTTTTGCCACTTTTTCAATTGGCCTCATTTTTGTTTCTTGGGCTATTTGCAAATCTGTTTTATATTCCATTATTAAAACCTCGCTATATTATTTTTCTTGTTTAAATAATTTTAATATAAATTCTTTACATTTACTAGGTATTTGTTTAACATTTTTTATAAAATCTTTTAAGTAATCATCACAATATTCTTTATTGTTTTTACGATATTGATATTCTTTAACGTTTTCAATTTCAAGGATGTTGATTCTTTTTCTTGAATAGACATAATTTAATGCAATAAACATTAAAAGGCCAAATAAAGAACAAACGATTCCTTCATTTAAATAAGGTGTGTAATATGATAATTCATATTCATTTTCTCCTTTTAATGGAATAAATCCTATGAATCCACCATTTACATTAAATATTTCAATTACACTACCATCTTTTTTGTTTTTCAAAGTCCATCCTGTATCATAAGGTATTGTAGTTACAGCTATTTTATCTTCATTTGTATTTGTTTTAAATGTAAATGTGTCTTTTTTATAATTAACATCATATAATAAATTGCTTTTTATTTTTTCATATGTTTGGTATATTTTACTTTGATATTGATAATATGTACTCATTGTTGGAATAGAATTTCCACTATTAAATACTTTATCGTATGCTGTATCTTGTACAAATTCTATAACAATCTTATTAATAGGTTGATTTACATAAAATCCTCTTTGAGTTTTCCATTCATATGATGTCGTAGATAATGATGCTGTAGATACCATATGAGCATCTTGAGTTACAAGAACATCATCATTATACATACTAATTAAAACTCTTGGCCCCATTTTAAAACTAAAGTTAATATAGCATTTGTTGTTTTCCGTTGCTAATGGGCAAACACTATTACCATTCATTTTTAAAATAATTTGATCACCAAGTCTATTTTTTTCTTCCCATCTTTTATGGAAGAATTGTGAATTACTTGGTAATATTTTGCTTATTTCTGATTTAGAAATATTTCCATTTGACAATTTATGTTCTTTTCTTGCTGCGATAACATTTTGATTATCTCTTTTTTCATAATCTTCACGTGGTGAAAAATATTTATCCCAACTTGATTGTGAAACATATTCATAGCCATCTGAATAAGATGTTAATTTATTGAGATTTCCTTTTTCTTGAATTTCATCTATTTTATCACTTTCAATAATAGCAGCATCTGAATATAGTTTTTCATAATATGTTGCATAGCTATTTGTTCCAACTGTTGAAGAAGAAATAATACTATCAACCATATAGCCAATTCCTAAGTGATTAGTGTTCTTATAAACTCTATAATATTTATAATTATCATTAACTAATTCATAGCCCCAAGGTATGTTTTCATTATAATCTTGTCTTGCAGATAATTTATTTTGATAATTACCATTTTCATCGTATTCAACTTCCCAATTTTTTCCATCAAATGGTATTGTTAAATCTTTTCCATAATCATAATTATCATTATTAATATCTATTTTATTTGTAATATAATATTTGATTCCTAAGTATTGATCAAGGTAATATCTTTTTTCATGATATCCCATAGTCCAACCACCATTGTACCACATCTTAGATCTTCTAATAAAATCATTCAATTCTAAGTCATATGTAGAATTAAATGTTGATTGTCCATTATAAGATAATGTTGATGGTAAATTAACGTATAATTTAGTAGCCGCTGCATTATATATTCTATAGAAAGAGGCATCTTCTTCTTTTAAATTAGCAATAATATCTTCCATTTCATCATAAGAATCTTGACTCATGTAATAATTATCCCATTTATAATAACCTTTATGTTCAATAGTTACTGTTGTAGATACACCAACTTCGGCTACAATAATGACAAGCATTATTCTTTTTACAAGTTCTATTTTAAATATTTTAAAGCGATAAATTGCCCAAACAACAAGCATTAGAATCATTTCTCCAGAAATAACACTTAACATATCCTTTGTAGGTTTCATTGCTGGATCTTTTTGACTTATCACTAACATATAACCACATAAAATGTAATTAAATATCAGTCCTAAAGTCACAAATCTTCGATCAACTACTTCAAATTTATCTATTGTAGGGATAATATACAAAATAGCAACTGCAGTTACCCATATTTCCCATCTACCATACAAACTTGTAAAACCAAAAGCTATATAAGTTGTAATTGGTAAAAATGGAATAATTATTCCCATTATAACACCAAATATTTCCCAAGGACGATGTCTTTTTATAGTTTGAATTATGCAAGGAATTAACATAATTGTTAATGGAGTAGTAACGAATAAACCACCATTACTATTATCAAGCGAAGCAACGTTAAAAGAAGTTGAATTCCAACAACTTGTATTCATAAATAACCAATTTGATATTAAATATCCTGTTTGTTGATATGGTTTTATTGTATTACTTCCTAATGTTCTATCTTGCCATATAGTTAAATATTTAAAGAATGCCACTAAATTATCTTTAGATAATATTTCTTTTAATGGTTTTAATGAGCCAAGTATTAAACTGCCATTTTCTCTTTTTGGATCTTGAAAGAAAAATGATAAAAAATCTGTCAAATATGGTGTTTGTGTTCTACTAATTCCCATAGCTACATTTAAAGATGGGAATAATACAAAGAAAGTCATTATAATACCAGTTGCATAATATAACATTCCTTGAAATAGTACAGACCATCTTGTTTTTGCATTATATCCACGTTTTTTTGATATGCCATAAATATAAACCCATCTATAAACAGAATAGAAAAAACCAAATATTGAAAAATTAATTAGAAAGAAATAATTTGTTATTCCAATTAAAAATAATCCTAATGTTAAAAGCCAACCTTTTCTTTCTTTTAATAGTTTTTCGACTCCCATTAAAAATAAAGGAAATAAAGCTACTATATCGCTAAAATGAAACCATAAGTAAAATAAAGAATATCCTGATAAGCAATAAGCAAATCCACCCGCCCAAGACATCTTGGTAGAAACATGAAAATATTTTTTTAATAAAATATAGAAAAAGAAACCACCTAAGGCATATTTAAATACCATATGGAATAAAATACCTTGGTATAAAAATTTTCTTGGCCATAAACATAAAAGATAAAATAAAGGTGAAAATGTATAATAAAAACTTTGTGAGCCATAATAATTTGAACCTAAAAAATTAGAAAAATCAAACATTGGTGCTGTCTTTCCATGCTTAACAAAATCCCAAAATAAATTATATCCTTGTGCATAGAATGCATAAGTTTGCATATGATAATCACCATACATTGGTAATGTAAAACTATTGGATTTAGCTGTTACTAAAAAACAAATTAATGCAACTAAATACATTAATACAAATGCTACAAAATTTTCGCGTTTAATTATTCTATTATAATATTCTTTAAATTTTTTTTTCATCTTTTTTACCTACATTTTTATTATAAACAAAAGTATTTATAACTACAAATACTTTTAACTATTTAGATGTAAATATTTTAATTTTTTTTATAAAAAAGACTTATTGTTTGCAACGTCTAAATAAATAAAGTACAATATACATTAAGGAAGGTGTTTAGAATGTCAGAACTTATTTCAATAGTAGTTCCTTGTTACAATGAACAAGAATCACTACCAATATTTTATAATACCATCGTTCCTATTTTAACCAATATAAAATGTTCTTATGAACTTATTTTTGTAGATGATGGGTCAAAAGATGATACTTCAAAAATCATGAAAAATCTTGCCGAAAAAGATAAAAATGTAAAATATATAATTTTTTCACGTAACTTTGGTAAAGAGTCTGCTATGTATGCTGGACTTGAAGGAGCCACCGGCGATTATGTCGCAGTTATGGATGTCGATTTACAAGACCCTCCAGAAAAATTAGTAGAAATGTATTCTTTAATAAAAAATGAAGGATATGATTGTGTCGCAACAAGAAGAGTAACTAGAAAAGGAGAGCCTAAAATTCGTTCTTGGTTTGCAAGAATGTTTTATAAAATTATTAATAAATATACGCAATGTGAAATTGTCGATGGTGCTAGAGATTTTCGTTTAATGAAAAGAAAAATGGTTGATGCCATTTTAAAAATGCAAGAATATAATAGGTTTTCTAAAGGGATATTTAGTTGGGCTGGATTCAAAGTAAAATGGCTTGAATATGAAAATATAGAAAGAGTCGCCGGGGAAACAAAATGGAATTTTAAAAAATTATTTGTTTATGCGATTGAAGGTTTTATGTCCTTTACTCTTGCTCCTTTATATTTTATTATTAAATTTGGACTTTCTTTATTATTGCTAGATATTCTTGCTATAATTATTTTAACTATATGTCATTTTGTCATAACTACTTTTGTTTATTCAAATACTTTAATATTAATAACTATATTTACTTTACTTATTTCATTATTAATTATTTGCCTAGGTATTTGTGCTATGTATCAAGCAAAAATATACACAGAATGTAAAAAAAGGCCAATATATATTACATCAGAGGATAATTTAAAAAAGAAGTAGTTAATACTTCTTTTATTATAGGAGGATATTTATGATCAAATTGTTAGTTAGATTATTTATTAAAGATTATAATAACGTAGAAGATCCTAAAGTTAGAGAAAAATATGGTGTTCTAGGAGGAATTCTTGGAATTATATGTAACATTCTTCTTTTTGTAATAAAACTTATTATTGGATTTATTATGAATTCTATTGCTATTTTATCAGATGCATTTAACAATTTAACAGATATGTTTTCTTCAGGAATTGGAATAATTAGTGCTAAATTATCTTCAAAAAAGCCAGATAAAAAACATCCTTTTGGTCATGGAAGATTTGAATATATTGCAACACTAATAGTATCTTTTATTATTATTATGGTTGGATTTGAACTTTTTTCTTCTTCCATAAATAAAATAATTGATGGAATAAAAGGACAAACTACACCATTAAATTTTTCTATCACTGCTATTATAATATTAAGCATTTCTATATTAATCAAAATTTGGATGGCTTACTATAATCATTATCTTGGTAAAAAGATAAATTCATCAATGTTAAAAGCAACTACTACTGATTCACTTTCTGATATATTAACTTCAAGTGCTGTAATTATAACTACTTTAATTGCCAATTTTCTATTAAAAGATTATTATTTTTATTTAGATGGCGGAATCGGAATTATAGTAGCTACCATAATTTGTATTAATGGTATTAAAATTATTGCTTCATCAACTAATGATATATTAGGAAAAGGGGCTACAAAAGAAGAAATTGATAAAATTAATTCATTTTTACTTTCTGATCCTCATATTTTAGGTACTCACGACTTAATAGTTCATGATTATGGACCAGGAAGAAAGATGGTAACTGTTCATTGTGAAGTTGACGAAAATGAAAATTTTAGAAAAATTCATGAAATAATTGATGCTTTAGAAACTAAAGCTTATGAACAATTAAATCTTCAATTAGTTATTCATATGGATCCTATTAGCACAACATCAGATACTGTTAAACAACTTAATCTATATGTTAAAGATATTTTATCTTCTATAGATTCCTCTTTATCATTTCACGATCTTAGAATAACTGATGGTGATGAAAACATTAATATTATCTTTGATTTGGTTGTTCCTTTTGACTACTCAATCGAAAAAATTCATAACACAATTGATACAATTCAAAGTAAATTAAAAGAAAAAGACAAGAGATTCTCAACTGTAATAAAAATTGATCATCTTCTTGTCGATAATAGTGACAACTAATTTATTTGATTCTTACCATTCTTTTGTTTTTGCTGTTTTATAGGCACCATAGGCAATAAATATATATGAAGTAATCAATAAGAATGTGCTAATGCAATTTGTTACATCAAATGATCCATTATTAACTAAATTAATAATTACCATTACAATATAAGAAATTCCAATAAATGTTGCATAAACGCCTGTTGATATTGCAAGAACCATTCCTACTAATTTTTCATGAATAAACATGTACACAAAGCCACAAATAATTATTAATGTCCATGTCATTGTAATTATGCCATTAAAAATAGTATTAACCTTTGCCGAGCCAAAGTTAAAAGAATATTTTCCATATAAGATGATTAATAAAATAGCTGGTGCTAAAACTTTTATTGTCCCTTTGCAATTTTGTTGTGCAAAAACAAAATAACAATAAAATCCAACTAATACTATTAATGTAAATACCCCAACAATAAAATTTAAAACATCACTTGTTGATGGTACTCCACCTTCTATTAAAAACTTGATAAGCATTAATAACCCTGCTAATAAAAAAGCTATTTTTGAGTAATTTTTTCTTGGTTGATTCGTAGACATTTTATTTCCTCCTATTTTTTTATTATATATTATTAAATATTTTTTTTAAATAAAAGATGCCTATTTTTAATAAGCATCTTTTTATCTTTTTAATATTTGATAACTACTTCATGTCCAGTTTTAGCTGATTCATAAATAGCATCTAATATTTTCATTAAAACTACTCCATCTTCAGCTGGCGCAAGACATTTAGCATGATTTACTATGCAATCATAGAAATGATTTATTTCATTAGCAAACATTACTCCAAATACATCATCATTATCAATGATTGGAGTTATATTACACATATAATCATCTACATCTTTAAATATTTGTAGATTTGGTTCTACTTCTGCACCACCTTTTGTTCCAAAAGCTTCGAGTTTAGTAATGCTTTCTTTAATATTTAAAGTAAACGAAGCTTCAACTTCAAGAACACTTCCATTATCAAATCTAATCATAGCAATAGCACTATCTTCAACATCACAAATATCTTTGTTTGGATCATAATCTGCAGGATGATATCTATTAATACCTTTAATATAATTTTTATCGCCCAATTTATTAAATGTTGCTCCATAAACAGATACTGGTAATGGTCTTCCCATTAAATATCTTGATAAATCAATTACATGAACACCTAAATCAATAAGTGGTCCACCACCAGATCTTTTTTTATCAGCAAACCATCCACCTGGATTACCTATTCTTCTTGTGTAAGTTGCTTTCATTAAATAAATATCACCAAAAGTATCTGATTTTATAAAATCTTGCACTGTTTGTGTAGTTTTAGCAAAACGTTTTACAAATCCTACTTGTAAAACAACACCTTGTTTTTTTGCTTCATCAGCCATTTCTTGAGCTTGTTTGCTATCCATTGCCATAGGCTTTTCACATAAAACATGTTTTTTTGCTTTTAAAGCTTTCATCGTACATTCATAATGTCCATTATTCCATGTACAAACACTTACAGCTTCAATATCTTCTTGCTTTAACATTTCATCAATAGAGCCATAATAATGTTCAATATTATAATCTTTTGCATATTTTTTGGCTCTTTCTAGATTAATATCACAACAAGCAACAATTTTGATATTTGGGTTTTTTTGATAAGATTGTGTGTGACTATGTGAAATACTTCCACAGCCTACAATAGCAACATGTAGAATCTTATTCATATTAATTACCTCCATTTCCATAATAACGATTATAACGTTTACTTAATTCTATATATGATAAGATAAAGTACAATATTATCATAGCACAAACAAATAAACTAAAGTATCTTTGAATGTAATAAACAAAATAATTTATATACATTCCTTGAAATTTTGAACTTTTTTTATCATACAAATACAACTTTCCCTTTTTTAAAAGAAAAGTTCCATTGCTACTACTATAAAAATAGTTAGCTTTTTTGTTTATTTCTTTTATTGTAAGGTAATCATTAGTACTATCAATTTTTATATCTCCTATATATGATAAATTATCAGAGTCTTTAATAATAAATGCATACCTTCCTGTTGAATAAATCTCTTCTATATTTTTTGAATTTGGTATCTCAGTAATAATATTACTATTTGAAAATAATAAATTTTTCTCATCAATTCCAAATAATTTATTATCATATGTCAATAAAATACAAGAATAATCAATAGTTACTATTTGTTTTACATTTTTAATTAAATCATTTTCTTGCTTACTATTTTCTATATTTAATTTATAAATAGTAAATATATATTCTTCATCTATTACTTCTTTTTGATTTAAACTTTCTGTTTCTAAATAAATGTAGTTTAATGTATCATTTTGATTTACATAATATATTTTACTTTCTATTTTTTCACCAATCATTTTGGAAGTAGCAACAAATGCATATTTTATATTTTTTATATTTAAGTTTATTTTATATATTTCATTATCTTGCAAGTACATGTAAATTAAATTATTATCTTTATCTTTTATAAGAATATTTTCAGCTACATTATATATTTCACTAACATTTTTAAATAATAACTTAAACTCTTTAGTATAATTTGATAAAAAATATACATCTCCATTATTTAATAATACTAGTGTATAGCCTTTTTCGCCATTTACATTATCAGCATATCCTTTAACATCGATTATTTTACTAGGAAAACTATAATTTAATTTTATAAAATTATACTCATGTGCTGTTGCATCACCATATGCATTTGAAACATTTTTTATATTGCTATATTTATTTAAATGTGAAGAATCAAAACTTTTATTTTGACTATAATATAAATTATTCTTTTTACTAACTAAATAAGTTGTATCATTATTATTAGAAGTTATAAAATCTATTTTTTCCATTGAAAAATCATTTCTAACTCCTTTAGAATAATAGCAAACTGGAAGCAAAGATAAAATAAAAGCAATCAAAAAAAAGCAAAAAAAGATAAAGGCTATTTTTGTGTTTTTTTCTTTTATATAAATTGTAAAATTACTTTCTTTTCTCATATAAATATAATATTTAAAAAGGTACTATTCATGTACCTTCTTATTCTTCATTTTTATTTACTTTATTTTCAACATATTCAATAGTAATATGCCTATCTTTTCCTTCACCAACAGAAATTGTTCGAACATTTCTAAAACCTACTAATGCATTATGAATAACTCTTCTTTCATCAGCACTCATAGGTTCTAAAGATGCAGTTATTTTTGTTTTACTTACTTTTATTGCTTCTCTTTTAGCTATGGATTTTAATTTTGCATATTTATCTTCTTTATAATCATTAATGTCAAGTAAGATTCTAATTCTTTTCTTAAATGTAGTGCTAGCAGCACAACGACATAATTCATTTAAAGCTTGTAATGTGTGTCCATTTTTACCAATTAATATGGAATTATTACTAGAAACAATTTTAATTCTAATTAATCCTTCTGTAAATGATGGAGTTAATTTAACATCTAAGCCTATTTTAGTAATAATAGTTTGTAAATAATCCAAAACAAAATCAATAATCATTGCATCTGAATAGCAAGTTATTTCAACAGATTTGATTCTTCCAAATAGGCCTTTATTTTCGACTTCATTTACAACATAAATGTTTTCTTCTGGAACCTTTAACTCACTGCTTGCAAGTTTTAAAGCCTCCAATCTTGTTTTACCAACAAAAGTTTTCATATTTAATCGACTCCTTTTATTTTGTTTTCACACCTTGAGGAATATTGATTGGTGTGTTATCATCTTTTTTTACTTTATAACGTCCTTTTTTTCCACCATTATTCATAAAATGCATAATTAATGATTGAGCGGCACTAACTATTGCTGAAGCAATCCAATAAATTGACATTGTAACTGGCATTGTAAATCCCATAAATAAAATCATAATAAGCATTATATTACTCATCATATTTGTCTTTCTTTGTTGTTCTTTTGCTTCACGAGTCATTCTCTTACTATTTAAGAATTGTGGAAGTTTCATTGTTAATATTTGAGAAGCAGCCATTAATAAGAAAATAATTAAAGCACCAACTTTAAAGTTCCCTATAATATAAGAACTTAATGTATTTCCCATAACAACTCCACCAAATAATGTACCTATTCTTAATACTCCAAGATACATAACTGCACGATACATAGCAATAAATACAGGGAAAGTTATTAATAAAGAGATAAATGGAGCAAATGGCTTAACTCCATATTTTTTATATAATGCCATCATTTCCATAGACATTCTTTGTTTTTGCTCTGGAGTTGGATTTTGACCATACTTAGCTTGTAAAGCTAACATTTCAGGTTGAATATCTTGCATTTTTTGTGTACTAGTTTGTGATTTGAATGTTAATAAGAAAATTGTGGCTTTGATTACAATTGTTACTACAAGAATAGCAAACATTTGCATTAATCCATTTCCTGCAAGACCGCCAAATAATTTAACAAATAAATTAATAAGTGCAGCCATTGGATAAACGAATAATCCTGTTAAAAATCCTGCATCCCAAGCCATCTTCCAAGATGTTTTTCCAATAGTTATTCCTGTTTCTGGATCTTTGAAATTATCATGGAAAACAATACATGCTTTTGAATGAGATTGCATTCTTCTACTTACAGGTGTTAATTTTGCACCATTATGAGCACTTTCGTCTTCACTATCTTTATTCATATCATTCAATTTTGTGTAATATTTGTTTCCTGCAGCTACTACAACATCATTTAAGTAACTTTCAGCAGCTGATGAATCTTGTATGCTATTATTGATGGTTTCTTTAACAATACTATTAAATTGTTTTTCACCATAATATGGATTTTTATTTTCTCCATTATAATAAGTAAATAAATAATGGGCATTTGAATAGTTAACATCATCATCTGCTACAATTTTTAATGTATTGCCTTCTTCATCATAAACATATTTATTACTAAAAATGGAATACTTTACTTCTTCTTTTTCGTCCTTATTTGGTTGATATGCTTCATATACATATTGTTCAACATAAAATCTTCTAATTTGTGAGAAAGTGTTTGTTCCATCAACTGTTGCTTCACCACAAACTTCACCATCATAATACTTACTACCAGAACATGATGTCATTGAAAATACAAAGATGAAAGAAAATAAAGTGGCTATTAGCATTTTTATTCTATTTTTTTTCATTAACATTAATCTCCTTATTTATAAATGAGTTGTATACTTTTTTAAGCATTTCAAGATTTTCTTGAAAGGTGTATTGTAAATAATTTTGTCTTACTACAATCACTATATCTATTTTTAAAGAAAAATCAATAACTTGTTTTACGATTTCTCTTACTTGTCTTTTTGTTTTATTTCTTATAACAGCGTTCCCAATTTTTTTTCCTACAGAAATACATATTCTTGCATTATTATTTGAATCATTAAATCCATAATACATAATGTAATTACTATTTTTTACACATCTTTTTTTAGCAACTAATTTCCCTATTTCTTCATTTCTTTTTAAGCGAAAATTTTTTTTCATGTTTCTCTCCTAAAGATGGAAAAAGCCACTAACGATGACGCTAGTGGCTAAACCTTATTAAGCTGTTAGAACTTTTCTTTTCTTGTTTCTTCTTCTAGCAATTACTTTTCTGCCATTTGGTGTTGCCATACGAGCACGAAAGCCATTGACATTTTTATGTTTTCTTTTACTTGGTTGATAAGTTCTTTTCATCTTTCATATACCTCCGTTTACATTACGCGGTTAGATTATATAACTTTTTTGCTTTTAAGTCAAATAATATATAAATATTATTATTATTTTTTTTATTGTTGACAATTTGTGGAAACACACTTATCCACAAGTATTTTTTGTTGATAACATGTTGATATTTGTGGGTTTTTGTGGATAACTCTTTCTTTTTTTCAAAAATATTAAAAAAATATTTTGTTTTCCACAATCATATGTTACAATGCGTATGCTTTTTATTAAAGGGGGTGTATCTTTTATGTTAGAGGAAAGTAATAACACGGTTAAAAAAATATGGGATGAAATATTATTTAAAATTCAAAGTGAATTAGATATTAATGCTTATAATACTTTTTTTCTTCCTATAATTCCTTATGGCATAGAAGATAATAAATTTATTATTCTTGCGCCTTCTCGTTTTGTTAAAGAAGTTATTTCTTCACCTAAATTTTCTTTGAAAATAAATGACTGCTTAAAAGATATCACTAATACTGATTTTAAAATAGAAGTCAAAGAAAAAACTGAATTTGAAAATGAAAATGTCGTTCCTCAACCAGTTATCACCAAAAAAGAAAATAAATTATCTAGTAATTTAAATCCACAATTTATGTTTGATAACTTCGTTGTAGGACCATCAAATAGAGAATGTTATGAAGCTTCTTTAGCAGTGGCTTTAGAACCTGGGAAATTTTATAATCCTTTATTTATTTATGGCCGTTCTGGTATTGGAAAAACCCACCTTTTACATGCCATAGGTAATTATTGTAAAATGAATTCTAACCGTACTATGAATATATATTATACTACAGCAAATGATTTTGTTGATGAATTTATGCGTTCAAGTCAAAATAAAGATATCGAATCGTTAAGAGCTAAATTTAGGAGTATTGATATGCTTTTATTGGATGATGTTCAATTCCTTGCAGGAAAAGAAAAAACTGGGGAAGTTTTCTTCTATATATTTAATGATTTATTTAATGAAAAAAAGCAAATTGTTTTAACAAGTGATAGAAATCCTAATGATTTAAGAGGACTTGAAGATCGTCTTGTAAGTAGATTTGCTAGTGGACTTACTGTTGGAATGAATGCTCCTGAATATGAAACAGCTTGTGCTATTTTAAGAAGAAAAATAAGTGCTAAAAATTTTGATTTAAAAAATATCGATGATGAAGTTTTAAATTTTATAGCCCAAAATTATTCAGCTGATGTAAGACAACTAGAAGGTGCTTTAACTAGATTATTCTTTTATGCAACAACAATCAATAAATCTGAATTTATAACTTTAGATTTAGCTATGGAGGCTTTAAAAAATATATCTCGTCCAAAAGGAGTTTCAACAAATGTGACTTGTGCTACTATAAAAGAGACAATTTGTGATTACTATGGAATTAATAATTCTCAACTTATTGGATCAAGCCGAGTAAAAAAATTAACCGATCCAAGATTTATTGCTATATATCTTTGTAGAAACATGATCAATATGACATTTGAAGAAATTGGCTCAGAATTTGGTAATCGTGATCATTCAACAATTATGAATGCTTGTTTAAAAATAGAAAAGTTAATAAAAGAAGATTCAGCATATGCTTTAGTTGTCAACAAAATTAAACATTTGATAACAAACAAATAATATTTTATCAACAAATTAAATATAGTACTTTAAAAAAATACATATATATATTATAATATATATGTACTTTTAAAAAAATACATTATCAACAAATCAACACTGCTTATTGTTATTATTATTATAAAAAAGTAATAAATAAAAAAAATAATAAATAAAAGGAGAAAACACATGAAGTTAAAAATTAATCGTCAAGTTTTATTGAATAACTTAAGTAAAGTATCAAAAGCCGTAAATCCTAAAGTTCCTTTAATCGCTCTTACAGGAATTAAATTTACATTATCAGAACATCAATTAGAATTGATTGGTAGTGATAGTGATTTATCTATAAAATGTGTAATTAAAGATGAAACAAATAATCAAAAAATAATGGAAATAGAAGAATTAGGTTCTATTGTTATTAATGAAAAAATAATTTGTGAAATTATTAGAAAAGTAGAATCTGAAATGGTAGAAATAGAAGTTGTTGATAATCTTGCTAAAATAAGATCTGATAAATCTATTTTCTCTGTTAATTGTATACCTGCTATTGATTATCCTAATATTTCCTTTGAAAGTGATGCATTAGGTGCTGAAATTTCTTTAGATGCTTTAGAATTAAAAAATACATTAGACCAAACATTATTTGCAACTAGTGATAAAGAAGCAAGAGCAATACTTACAGGTTTAAATTTAAAATGTGATAGAGACACTTTAGAATGTGTTGCAACAGATACATTTAGATTATCTAAAAAAGTTATTGAAATAAAAGAAAATGTTTCTTTTAATGTTATTGTTCCACGTTCTTCATTAGATGAAATAAATAAAATTATTGAATTAGGTAAAGAAGTTAAAATTAATATATCTGATAAAAAAGTTATCTTTGATTTAGATGATTGTATTATAAGTTCAAGAATTATCAGTGGTACTTTTCCTGATATTTCAAGATTAATTCCAAATGAATTTAGTCAAACTTTAAATATTTCTACAAGAGATCTTGTTGGAGCGGTAGATAGAGCATCTATTCTACTTACTGAAAAGAATAATGTAGTTAAGTTAAATATGAGTGCCGATGAAGTTTATGTGTCTTCAAAATCAATGGAACTTGGATATGCTGTTGAAAAAATTAATGAATATGGTTATGAAGGTGAACCATTAATGATTTCATTCTCAGCAAAATATTTATTAGATGCTATAAGAGCATTAAACAGCGAAGAAATATCTTTGAATTTTACAGGTGATATGAAACCAATAATTATCAAATCTAAAACTAATCCAAATTTAATTCAATTAATATTACCTGTGAGAACTTATAATTAAAAAAATGAATATTAGTAATAATTTTAAAGAGTTTATTTATAAAAAATTATTAAGTGATAAAAAAATATATAAAATATTATGCTCTTTAGATAATATTTATGAATATAACGAAAATGATTTTGCAATTGATTTAACATTATTTGCTAAAACATTAACAATTAAATATTATAATAAAGAACTTGCTAAAAAATTTAGAGAAAGTATTAAAAGTAATAATTATGAAAATGCTTTTAATATTTTAATAAATGAATATTTGTATACAGCTATCGAAATAGAAATATCTTATAGTGATTTACCTGATAAATTAAATCGAAAAGTTCTTGTTCCTATTCGTTATAATATGGCAAATTTAATTTATTTAACATTGTCTTTATTTGGATGTATAGAAAGCAATAAATTTGCAGAGATTTTAGATGAAAAAAGTAATGAATATATTTTGATGAATGAAATAAATGATAGATATAATTATGAAGATAATTTTAATATTGCAAATGATTTTTTTATAGCAAAGTTTATTCAAGATAATAAAAAAAGTACAATTATTTTTGATTATAAAAAAGATATAAAATTTAATTTAGAGTTTAAGAAAATTAAATTATTTTCTAAAAAATATGAATATCAATATTTTGTGAACATCTTATCAGCAACTGGTATTTCAATAAATCAAAAAGATAAATTTAATCTTAATAAAGATAAAATAGATACTTTAATGGAAAATATCTATTTAGATATTTATGAAATAGCAATAAACTATGAGACAATAGATTTTGATGATTAACATACTATATTTAAAAAAGTTAAAGACATTTTTTGTAAAATAATGTCTTTTTCTATTGTCTATATAAATTTATAAGTATAAAATTGAAATGAAAGGAAGAAATATTAAAATGGAAAAAAAATATTTTGAAGACTTATTATCTTTTTATGAAAAAGAATTAGACCAAACTTTAAATTTTTGGTATGACCATGGTTATGATAAAGTAAATGGTGGCTTTTATACTTGTCTTGAAAGAAATGGCAATGTTTATGATACAGATAAAGCTGTATGGGCACAAGGAAGAGGTTTATGGATTTTCTCACATGCTTATAATCTAATAAAAAAAGATGAACGTTATTTACAAGCTGCAAAAGATGCTTATGATTTTATAACAAAGCATTGCTTTGACAAAGATGGAAGAATGTTCTTTACAGTTACAGAAAACGGAATTGGAATTCAAAAAAGAAGATATTGGTTTTCTGAATCATTTACTGTTGTAGGATCAGCTGAACTTTATAAAGCAACAGGAGAAGAAAAATATTTAAAAACTGCAAGAGATACTTTTGATACAATGTTAAAAGTAAAAACAGGAGTTATTAAGGTTGAACCAAAATATAACCCAGAAGTTGTAAATTGTATCGCTTTAGCAAGTCCAATGATTTTGCTTGTAACTTGTCAAATCTTACGTGATATAGATGTAGAAAAGAAAGATTACTACTCACAAATAATTGATGATAGCATTACTGAAATAAAACTTCATTATCATCCAGAATGTAAAGCTGTTTTTGAAAATGTTAATTTAGATGGTTCATTAGTAGAAGGATCAAGAGGAAGACTTGTTAATCCTGGACATTCAATCGAAGAAAGTTGGTTTTTAATGAATGAATCAGCTTATCGTGGTGGTGATAAAGAATTACAAGAAATGGCTTTAAATATTTTAAATTGGTCATTTGAACTTGGATGGGACTATGATGTTGGAGGTTTACGTTACTTTGTAGACGTACAAGGAAAACCAGTTCAAGCATTGGAATGGGATATGAAATTATGGTGGCCTCATAATGAAATGTTAATTGCATTCTTAATGGCTTATAAACAAACAGGAAAACAAGAATATTTAGATAAATATCAATTAGTACATAATTATGCTTTTTCTCATTTTAAAGATGAAAAATTTGGTGAATGGTATGGTTATTTACATAGAGATGGTTCTGTTGCTACAGATTTAAAAGGAAATATCTTTAAAGGTCCATTCCATCTTCCAAGATGTGAAATTGAAAATATTTGCCAATTAAAAGAAATTTTATCAAAATAATGATCAAATAAAAAAAGAGGTTTAACCCAATGTCATTAAGTTAAGAATGACAAAAGAATAAAAAGCATAGAATATCAACTACCAAAATTGATTATCCTATG
>CAKPXW010000002.1 GCA_934202505.1 uncultured Bacilli bacterium
CTTCTACTTCAACAATTCTTGGATCAAGAGAAAAAGCTAATTTTTCTGCTTTAATTGCTAAAGATATTTTTTCACTTGTAGGAATAGATGCAAATTTATCTTCATATTTTAAAGCTTTTGCATATTTTGCTGAGCCTGCAAAAATGCCAACTTCTTTAGTATCTTCAATATATTTAGCGTTACTTAAAACATCATGTAATAATGAATCTATATCGTTTAAATTTTCAGTAGTTGCTACTCCCATTTTTCCATTTACTATTCCTCTTGCATATAATGTTTTATTATCTGCCACACTATATTTTTCAACTTTACTATGGTAAATGGAAAAAGACAATGTATTGGAAGAAGATAGTGAAAGTTCTAATTCTTCTATTCCTAATTCTTTGGCTTTATTAAAAATATTAGTAAATTTCATTTTATTTTCCTCCTTGCCCACCAACAGTTATTTTAGAAACTCTAATTGTTGGTTGACCTACATCTGCTGGAATTGACCCACTGGCAGCACCACACATTCCTTGAGAACGTTTTAAATTGTTAGCAATCATATCAATATTAAATAAAATGCTTGCTCCATTTCCAATTATTGATGCGCCTTTAACAGGTTTAGTTATCTTACCATTTTCTACAAGGTATCCCTCTCTTACAGCAAAATTGAAATCTCCTGTTGTTGGATTAACTGATCCTCCGCCTAAAGAGGCAGCATATAAGCCATACTTTGTTGATTTAATAATTTCTTCTTTTGTTGAAGTTCCATTTCCGATGAATGTATTCGACATCCTTGATGTTGGCTCATATTTATATGATTCTCTACGGCAAGCACCATTTCCTTTTTCGTTCATAGCACGTCCATTAAAGTTATCTACTAGATAATTTACCAATACGCCATTTTTAATTAATTGATTGCATTGAGTTTTATTTCCTTCATCATCAAAATTCCCAGATCCCCAGCCACCATCAATTGTTCCATCATCAAAAGCATTGACAATATCTGAAGCAATTTTAGTGCCCTTTTTACCAGAAAATACTGATAAGTTTTTAGAAACTGCTGAAGCTTCAAGGCCATGTCCACAAGCTTCATGGAAAATAACCCCACCAAAGCCATTATCAATAATAACTGGCATTTCTCCAGAAGGACAATCAATTGCATCTAACATAATTAGAGCACTTTTTGCTGCTTTTATAGCAACTTCTTTTAAATCAATATCATCTTTGAAAAACTCAAATCCTTTTTGAGCGCCAGGTCCTTCTCCATTTTCTTGCATTATGCCATCTTTAGTGGCAATAGCACTAATGAATACTCTTCCTCTAACATGACGATCTTTACATATTTTTCCATCTGTATTATATATTTCAACTTTTTTATCTACTGTTGAATATCTAATATCAACTTTTGTAATCTTTTCATCATAATCTTTAGCTGCTTGATAAGCTTCTTTTATTAAAGAAAATTGATTATCAAGAGGAATTGAATCATAATTAATTTTTGGTAAATTTTTATTTTTTGATCTTACAACTTTTAAAGGAGCAACTTGATATTCTTGTTTTCCTTCAAAACTATCTTTCAAAGTAGATGCAAGTTTCATTAAGCCTTTAAATGTTAAATCATTTGTATATCCATATACACATTTATCTTTTTTGAAAATACGAATTCCACAACCATATATGGTATTTGAACTTATTCTAGAAACCTTTCCTTCATCAAATAAATACACATTATTTTTAGTATTTTCAAAAAATAATTCTCCATAGTCTCCACCTGTTTTTAAAGTGGTATCTAGTATTTCTACAATTTTATTTTTCCCTAACATACTTTTCAATCTCCTTTCAAGATATAATACTATATTTCTTTTATAAAGAAAAGATTTATTTTTACTTTTACTATGCTTGTGTTTGTATTATAATTATTTATGTGGAGGTATTTTTTTATGAAAAATATAAAAAAGCAAATTACAGGTTTAATAGTAGCTACTTTATTATGTGGAAGTTGTGCTAATCCTTTAGAAAGTGATAGTAATAACATTATTAATAGTATTCTTGATAAAATAAGTGACTATTTAAGTGATAGTAATTATTCAAGCGATGAGATAAGTTCTATTGAACAAGAAATTTCTAGTATCTTAGAATCTTCTCCTGAGCAAGAAAGTAGTAATAATTATTTAGATAGTTTATCTATTACTTCTATTGCTAATGCATTAAAGATTGCTCAAAAATTAGATAATGGAGCAAGTACTAACACTAAATATTATTTAAAAGGAAAAGTAGTAGATTTATCAAACACTATTTATGGTAATTGCTATCTTCAAGATAATGATGGCAATAAAATTCAAATTTATGGTTCTTATTCTTTTGATGGCTCTAAAAGATATGATTCGATGTCTAATAAATTTAAAGATGGCGATGAAGTTATTTTCTATGGAATTTTAAAAAATTATTTCAATGAAAACACTTCTACTAATTATTATGAAATGGAAAATGCCTGGACTATTGGAATAAATGGAGTTTATCAAGGAAATAACACTGATGGGCCTAATGATTCAGATAGTTCTAATCCATCAGATAATGAAAACTTTGTTGATACATTAGACTTAACTTCTATTTCAGATATTATTTCTATTGCAAGTTCTCTTGCTAATGGAGAAACATCAAAGGAAAAATATTATGTTCTAGGTAATGTTACAGATTTATACAATACTACTTATGGTAATTGCTATCTTCAAGATAATGATGGTAATAAAATTCAAATTTATGGTTCTTATTCTTTTGATGGTTCAAAAAGATATGATTCGATGTCTAATAAGTTTGTCGAAGGTGATGAAGTTGTCTTCTATGGACCTGTTATGAATTATTATGACTCACAAAAGCAAGTGAACAAATATGAACTTGTTAATGCTTGGACTATTGCTATTAATGGCGTTGACCAATCAAAAGCAGCTCCAAATCCTATTGATCCTAACCCAATTACTCCAGATAATCCAATTTATCCATCTGAAGATGGTTGGACAAATACAGATATGAAAGACTATTATTCAGGAATTTCTTTAAAAGAAACAGGAGATACTCTTCTTTCATCTTTAAGAACTTTAAATAATAAAATGCGTAAAAAAACTGTTGGATACAGTGGACTTTGGACTTATTATAGTCAAACAGATTATGATCCTAACAATAAAAATCAATACCTTGCTTTCTATCAAGGCGTTGGTGGAAGTAAAAGTGAAATGAATAAAGAACATGTTTGGCCAAAATCACGTGGTGGAAATTTAGTCGATGGTGATTTACATATGACTCGTCCAACTTTTACAAAAGATAATTCAAGTCGTGGCCATTCTTTCTATGTTGAAGGAAGAAACCATTCATCATCTGGTTGGGATCCTAAAGCTGCTGGAATGAAAGAACAATATCGTGGTCAAGCAGCTCGTATTATTTTCTATTGTGTTGTAGCAAGTAATCAATTAAGTCTTGTTGATAAAGATAATGATGCAACATCTAATAAAACAATGGGAAAATTATCTGATTTATTAAAATGGAATTTAGAATATGATGTTGTTCAAAGTGAACTAAATCGTAATAACGGTGCTCAAAATGTGCAAGGAAATAGAAATCCATTTATTGATAATCCTGGAATGGCTTGTGCCATTTGGGGTAATACAAATACCACTACAAAATCTATTTGTGCAGGTAAATAACAATGAAAAAAATCACTTATTATTATAATTATATCAACCCTACTCCAGAAAGTAATCCTGAAGGTGCATTTGCTCCTGCTTGTCGTGGACAAGATCAATTAAATATTTATACATATGATTTTAAAGACAAAACAAAAGACAATTTTACAGGGACTAATCCTTGGGGAATCGAAGCTTCTATTGACAAAAATGGTATTGTCAAAGATATTTCTTGTAAAGTAAAAATTCCTTTTAATGGTTTTGTCCTTTCTGGGAATTCCAAAGGTCTTGATTTTATTAATAATAATATTTCTTTAGGATCTAAAGTTATCATAGACAATGTAAACCATGTAATTATTGTGGAAACAGATCCTATAAAAACTAAAATTATTACTTTAAATAATAAAAGAAAACACATTTATAAAATGCTAAATATTGCTAATAAAAACGCATATCTTTTAGATTATGATTTAATTAATAAAAACTTAAATACTTTAGATAATATCAATGTGGAATTAAAAAGTAATACAAAGAATATACGTAAATTTAATCAACTTTATAAAAAAGCCTTGAATATTGTTGATACTTTATATTTATTATGTTCAAATAGCCCTATGATTTTTTCAAGAGGATGTTGGGAAAGACCAGAAGCAAAAACACTTTCTGATCTTATAAAGCGTTTAAACATTATGAAAAAATGCAATATAAATACTTTCTATGTTGAATCTTTTTATAATGGAAATATACCAGGCATTTCTTCTATTACAGAAACTAGTGAAGAAGTTAGAAATTGTAATTATGGAAAATATGGTAATGATTACTTACTAGCTTTGATTAGTGAAGCTCATAAACGTAATATTGAAGTGCATGCTTGGGTAGAGTGCTTCTTTGTTGGAGAAAAATCCTCTCAATGGAAGGATAGATATCCTGATTCTTGGCATATGGTTAACTATAATGGGACTTTTGTTCAAGGAAAAGGAGATGGAAATTCTGAACTTGTAGAAAATGACTTTATCTTTTTAGATCCTGCTAATCCTGAATGCCATCAATATGTTCTTTCTATATATAAAGAATTGTTAACAAAATATGATTTTGATGGTATTAATGTTGACTACATTCGTTATCCTCATGGTAATTATCAACTATCAACCTCTAATGGTTACAGTGAATATGCTATGGAGGAATTTAAAAGAATATATAATCTAACAGGTGATGTTCGTGAACTTGTAAAAGACAACAAAATCAATTCATTATGGACAAAATATCGTTGTGATAAAATAACGCTTTTAATGAAAGAAATTAAAGAATTAGTTGATTCTCTTGATCATAAAATATTAATTTCTATGGCTGTAGTTCCAGAAACGAATTATGCCATTAATAATAAAATGCAAGATTGGGTGTCTTGGGTAAAAAAAGGATATATTGATATTACATTCCCAATGGCTTATTATTTTGGTTGTGAAGAAGTAGCTAAATCTACTAAAGAATTAGTAAAGTTTAATAATTTAAAAGCTTTCTCTTATACAGGAATTGCTCCTAATTATATAGGTGGTAAACCTATGCTTGCAGCAGAACAAATTAATACTGTTTTTGAAAATGGTGCTGAAGGATATTGTATTTTTTCTTTTGATAGTATAAGTAAAAACAAACAAATTCAAAAAGTATTAAGAACTGGTCCAAATAAAAATAAAGCTGTTTCTCCACATTCTGATTATAAAAGAATATGTAATATATTCTATAAAGAATTTGCTTTAAAGAAAACTCATTTTATCAATGTTTTCCAAGAAAGTGAAAGTAATTTTTCTTATATTTTAAAAGAAATAAATAATTTAAAATATAGTAAAGATATTATAGATTGCATCAATAATGTTGAGATTATTAAAGCATTAGTAAAAATTCATTTTAATAAGCAATCACTTATTACTGCTACAAAAGAATTAAACTATTTATTACATATATTAACTATTCATGAATACATTAACGAAAAAAGTTGTTAGTTTATAGCTAATAACTTTTTTGTATCATTAACTATTTTGTAAAAAAAATCATTTATATTTTTTATTTTGTATTATATAATAAACTATAATTATATTAAAAGGAGGAAACCTATGAATAAAAAATTATTATTACTTTCATCTTTATTAATACTTACTAGTTGCAATAAAGGAAATGAATCTAATTCTTCAAATAATATTGATTCAAATACAATAACTGAAAACTCTACAAGTAATATTCCATCTAATAGTGAGGTTAGTAGTTTACCACAAGAAGAAACTTTTGATGATTTAATTACTAAAATGTTAAATTCTTCTCCTGAGATATCTTTTGAAAATTATCAAAAATGTCTTGTAATATGTGATGAATTGTACACTACCTATGATACACAAACTTATAAAAAAATTAAAGACGCTGGTATCGATAGATCATGGCCTGAAAAATCAGCAAATCTATATTTATCATATTGGCAAGCTCATAGTAAACTTATGAAAGCTTTAAAGAAAGTTTTGCAAAATGATTCCAATTTTATTTATTATAATTCAAGAATAGAAAATTGTGATTTTTATAAAAACTTAGATGAAAACAATTTTTATGTTGATAGAAATTATGTTGACATTGATCTTGATGAGTTAGTAAATCTTGGCAATACTATTGAAAGCGATTTAGATAATTCATCTATGACTAAAGAAGACTTAGCAAAAAAACTTGAACAATATGATCATTTGTTTGGCTCTTTATTAAATAACAAACAATTATCTTCTTTGCAATCTGATATATTTGCCGATGATGAAACTTTACAAGATTTATCAGCTACTTATGATGAAAAATATAATGATTTACTAAATACTTATAAAGCAATTTTTAAAAAAGCTTTATTAAATGATAAATATAAAGACTATATTTATACTTATTTTGATTTTACAGAAGAAGATTATCAATTTTTCATTGATGTTGAAATATATGATGATGAAACTATGGCTTTATTAAATAAAGAGACAGAGTTAGTCTCTTCTTATGAAAAAGCTTATAATATGGAAGATTCAAGTTTTGACTATGCTCAAAACTATTTAGATTTAGTTACAGTAAGAAATCAAATTGCTAAAGTTATGGGTTATTCTAACTACTATGAATATGCTTTTAAAGAAGTTTATGATCGCGATTATAGTGTAAAAGAAGCTTCTAATTTAACATCTAATATTTTAAGCAGTACTGATTTAAATACGGCAAACGATCTTTTGTATGAATCTATTGCATCAAAATATAATGAGTTAATGACATCTTATCTTAAAGAATCTGCTTTAATGGAAATGTTAACATATTGTGAACAAATTGAACCTAGAGCAAAACAAGCACTACTTGAACTTGAAACATATGGAAACTATAACTTTGAATATCGTAGTAATAAATATGGAGGTTCTTATGTTTGTACTATTGATTCCAATTCTAATAGATTTATTTTAGTCAATAGATCTGGAACAATTATGGATTATTCTACTGTTTCTCATGAATTTGGACATTATACTGCTTTAACCCAAAGTGATCCAAATCTTGAAGGAGATACTTATTCTCTTGATATTTGTGAAGTTCATTCTCAAGGAATGGAATACTTAATGACTAATTTTTATAGATCTTTGCTTGGAGATAGAAAAAAAGCAAATCTTCTTACAAATTATGAAGTATATAATGCTATTTGGACATTACAATCAGGTTCTGCAATTGCTTCTTTTGAAGAATATGCCTATACTACAACAGACACTTTAACTACAAGTAAATTAATGGCAAAATCTAATGAATTATTAGGTGGTATTGGTACAACTGTTAAATATTATGATATTCCTCATATTTTTTCATCACCTGCTTATTATATTTCTTATGTTACATCTTTAATTGCATCTCTTGAATTATTCTCAATGGACTTTAATGAAGCAATAAAATCTTACCAAACTATCGTAAGTTATGGTGAAAGTAATAATTTTAAATTTGTTTTAAATAAAGCTAATTTAAAAGATCCTTTTACTGATGATGCATGGCAAACTGTTTTAACAAAAATAAAATCTGTTGCTGGTGTAAAATAAAATGCAACTATATTGTTTAGAAGTTAATGACTATTCAGCAAATATTGATATGTCTATTTTTCCTTTAAATTTACAACAACATATCAAACAATATCAAGGAAAAGATAGAATTAATAGTTACTATGCTTATAAGATTTTATATGATAAAATCGATGATTTTAATATAGAATTTTCTTTAAATGGTAAACCATTATTTAAAAACCATTTTGTATCGATAAGTCATAGTGAAAATATGGTGTTGGTAGCTATTTCTTTTAAAAATGTTGGAATTGATTTGCAATGTCATAAAAAAATAAGTAAATCATTAATTGATAAAATCGTTCCTAATAATCATATTAATGCAGTCTATAATGATAATAACTTATTTTTTAACTATTGGTGCCTGATGGAAGCAAAATGTAAATATGATGATGGTAAATTAGTAAACTATTTTAAACAAGATATTACTGGTAAAACTTTAACTATTACTGATAGAAGCAAAAATTGCTATACTATTGGTATAGTAAGTAATGATACAAATATTAACATTAAAAAAATGGAGATTAATAATGGAAATATCAATTAAAAAAGCCACAAGTAAACTTGTCAATTATGAAAATATAATTGAGCAAATAAAATCTTTAGAAGATGTGCATCCGCTATCTTTACTATCATCTTGTATTGCTCTTTTATACAACTATATTGATAAAGTATCTTGGGCTGGAATATATCTATATGACAATGATAAAAATCAATTATATGTTGGTCCATATCAAGGAAATATTGCTTGTTTGAACATTATTATGGGTATGGGAGTTTGTGGGGCTGTTGCTATGCTTAAAAAGACAAAAATTGTTAAAGATGTTAGAAAGGAAAAAAATCATATTTATTGTGATGAAAAAACACTTTCTGAAATTGTTGTTCCTATCTTAAAAAATGAAATGATTATTGGTGTTATAGATATTGATTCATATACTGTAAATAATTTTAATGAAATTGATCAATACTATTTAGAAAAAATTGCCAAAATTATTTCATTAAAGTATTAATTTAAAATTATTATACCTATACTTAAATAAGTTGCTATAATTAGCCATATTAAATAAAATAGATTTAAATATAAGTATTTCTTTTTTTCTTTTGCTAGGTAGTAAACAAATACTATGCTTACTAAAATAATTAAAAATAATACAATTAATCCTATTACAAATGAACCAATGAAAAAGAAAAATAAATTCCATATAAGGTGTAATACTAACACATATAAATATAGAAAGTATGCACCTTTTTTTTCGTATCCATCAAGCATTGTGTAAGCAAGAATTAAATAAATAATAGTCCATGCTATAGAAAACATAAAATCTTTAGGAGCAAGTGGTGGAAGAGTTAAATCATTATATTTTACTTTTCCAAACATAATAAAAAGTCCACTTCCTATAATTGTAATTAATAATGGAGTAAGGACTTTTACATATTTTTTCATAATATCACCATTTTTAGTATATGATTATATTAGGGTGATAATACACTATTTATTTTTATATAATGTTATTTCTTCTTTATTTTCAAATAAATGTTTAAATCTAGTAACATCTATATAACAATTCTCTTTTACCATAAATGTCTTTAAAACATCAAATAATGTTTTATTACTTATATTAGCAAGGCATGCTAAATAATAGATATTCTCACCGGCGTTAACTAATATCACTGTTTCATTGCAAATTGATATTATAAAGCCAAAATCTTTATTTTCCATTTCTAGACTATCAATAAGTATAGAATTTTCGAAATTATTAGCATTAATGACATACCTTTTTACTTTACTTTCAATAATTGGTTTTGTTTTATCAAGTTCTCCTTCAAATAAAAATGAATTATTTAATGTTTCGTCGTATTTTACAAAATAAGGAGTCCTTATATATCTAAATTGTACATTTTCCATAGTGTATTTCTCCTTTAAATTAATAGTAAATCATTGTATGTTATTTTTCAATAGCTAAAATTTCAAAAAAACTTGAAATAATTCCATAAAAATGATAATATATCTCTTGCAAATATAGGGGCATAGTTAAATGGCTTAACAACGGTCTCCAAAACCGTCAATCTGGGTTCGATTCCTAGTGCCCCTGCCATTAAGAATGCATTAGTTTGATACAGTAAAAATGTATTAAACTTTTTTTATTTTTACGGGAGTTTGATTCTTACCGTATGTTCGAACATTCGAACTTTGATACATATAATTTTCATTTTAAATTGTGAATTTTTGAAATTCTATATGCTTACTATTGAACGATTATTTTAACAAATGAACGATTACTGAAACTATTGAACGTTTACTCCAACAATTAAACGATATAAATAGAAAATTCTTTATAAGTAAAAAAAATATGTAATTTTGCAGTTTTATCATTGATTTATTACCAATTTTCGATATAATAAACTTGGTAATAAAAGTTGGTGATAAAATGAAAATTAAAGAAATAATTAATGAACTATTGCAATTTTCTAAAGAAAGAGAGTGGTTTGAGTTTAAAGAAAATTGGTTTCAACCTGTCGCTCTTGGAGAATATGTTTCTGCTCTTTCTAATGCGGCCGCTCTTTTAGGAAAGGACTATGGATATTTTGTATGGGGGATAAATGATGAAACTCATGAAATAGTGGGAACTGATTTTGATTATTACCAAGACTATAGACATGAGCCATATCAAAACTATCTAAATAGAAATCTCTCTCCACGAATCAAATTTGAGTTTGGTGAAGATGTTATTAATGGAAAAAGAGTTGTTATTTTAGCCATTGAAGCAGCAAAAGAAATCCCAACTTCATTTAATAAAGTTAGATATATTCGAATTGGGTCATCAAAAGATTCAATGGAAAATAATCCTAAAAAGGAAAAAGAACTTTTTAAAATACTTGAAAATGGTTATCCAACAATAGTTAATACTGAATCACTATATCAAGATTTAACATTTGAAAAATTGTTCATGTATTATGGAAGCAAAGGAATAAGTATCAAGCAAGAAACATTTAAAAAAAATCTTCATTTATTAACTCCTGATGGAAAATACAATATAATGGCGCAACTTCTTTCTGATAACTCCCAACTACCATTAAGGTTATCAATATTTGAAGGAGAAACAAAAGGATCAAATCTTTATGCTATTAAAGAATTCGGATTTGATTGCCTTTTATATTCGCTAAAAAATCTTTTAGATTATGGAGATGTTATCAACATAATTCAATCTGATGAAACAAATAGAAAAGAAGAAAGAAAAGAAACGCCGTTGTTTGACATAAAATCATTCAATGAAGCTATAGTTAATGCGGTTCTTCACAATAAATGGGTTGATGGAAATGAGCCTATGATAACAGTATACTCTAATAGAATTGAAATTCTTTCTAGAGGCACAATAGCTCCATCTCAAACATTAGAAGGTTTTTATTTAGGAGAATCAGTGCCTGTAAATGAAAAATTATCAGAAATCTTTGCTCAATTAAGAATAAGTGATAAATCTGGAAGAGGAGTTCCAAAAATTGTTGAAAACTATTCTAGAAATGCTTTTGAATTTAGAGACAATTCAATAGTAGTTACTATTCCATTTAATTATAATAGAAAAGTTGGTGATAAGGTTGGTAATAAAATTGGTAATAATCCTACAACTAGAAAGCATGGATTAAACTTAACAAGGGAAAGAATCATGTCAGAAATGAGACATAATCCAAATATTACTAAAGTCGAACTTGTTATATTATTAGGTATAAGTAATACTGCAGTTGATAATAACATAAGATATCTAAGAGAAAATGGCTACATAATTAGAGTTGGCGAAAATAAAAATGGTTACTGGAAAGTTTTAAAATAACAAAAATAATTATGAAATTGTTTGATTTTTTGATGTTGCTGAAAAATATGTAATTGTGTAAGAAAAGGAAATAAATAAAAATGAAAAAGATAAATGCAGTAGATTATTTAGGAAAAGAAGTAACTTTAAAAATTGATAGACCATTAGGTTCAAGACATCCACAATATGGTTTTATCTATATGTTAAATTATGGATATGTACCTAATACTATTAGTGGAGATGGTGAAGAATTAGATGCATACTTAATTGGAGAATTTGAACCAGTTACATCTAGTAGTGGCAAAGTTATTGCAATTATACATAGGACTAATGATGACGATGATAAACTTATTGTTTCTAAAAATGGGAATGATTATTCGGATGATGCAATTAGAGCATTAACTGAATTTCAAGAAAGATTCTTTGATTCAATAATTATAAGAAATAAATAATTTATTAATAGAAGAAAGGTAATTTTATGAGTTTTGATTTTAAAAAAGAATATAAAGAATTTTATATACCTAAAAACAAGCCAAGTATTGTTGAAATACCAAGAATGAATTATATAGCTGTTAGGGGAATAGGAAATCCAAATGAAGAAAATGGTGATTATCAAAACACTATTGGTTTATTATATGGAGTAGCATATACAATAAAAATGAGTTATAAGGGAACTCATAAAATAGAAGGCTTTTTTGATTATGTTGTACCACCACTTGAAGGCTTTTGGTGGCAGGATGGTTTAACTGGAAGCATTGATTATGATAATAAAGAAGCAATGCATTTTATATCAATTATTAGATTGCCTGATTTTGTGACTAAAGAAGATTTTGAATGGGCCATTGAAGAAGCCACAAAGAAAAAGAAACAAGATTTTTCAAGAGTTGAATTTTTAACTTATGATGAAGGCTTATGTGTTCAATGTATGCATATAGGTTCCTATAATGACGAACCTGCAACCGTTAATACAATGCATGAATATATGAAAGAAAATGGTTATGAACTAGATATAACTGATAAAAGATATCATCATGAAATCTATTTAAGTGATCCAAGAAAATGTGATAATAATAAATTAAAAACTGTCATTAGACACCCAATAAAGAAAAATTAATAGGGATAGTACCAATCACTTTTAAGAATCTAATAGTTAAAAAGAGCTAATCATTTCATTCAGTCTTATTTTAAATATCATGATTTGCTGTTGTATCCATTATGTACCACTAAGCGTGGATATCAATTGAAATTATTTGATGTTAATATAGTTTTAGGAGGTGCTACTATGGATATAATTAAGATTGGAAATTTTATCCGTGAATGCAGGAAAAATAAAAATTTAACACAAAAGCAGTTAGCGGATAAATTATTTATTGAGCCTAAAACTATTTCAAAATGGGAAACGGGAAATGGTTTGCCAGATGTTTCGATAATGAAAAATTTATGTAATGAATTAGATATATCTTTAAGTGAACTATTTATAGGGGAATATGGTAAAGATGAATCTTATGAATTAATAACAGAACAAATACTCTTAAAAGAATTTGAAAAAGAACGAATACGAAATAAAAAAAATTTAATTGGTGAAATTTTAATAGGATGTGCTTTTATTGCTGTTGTAATCACATTAATATTATTTGTAGGATTTGTACCTATTGCAACATATTTGAAAATAATACTAGTTGCATTAGCATTAATCTTTATTGTTGTAGGAATAACAGGATTAATATTATTAGATGCTAATATTGGATATTTTGAATGTGCAGAATGTCATGAAAGATTTGTACCTTCAGTTAAAGATTATACTTTTGGATTACATACATTTAAAAAAAGAAAGTTAACTTGTCCTAAATGTGGTAAAAAGACTTGGTGCTCTAAAAGAATTAATAAAATATAGAAGTTAATAAATAAATGTCATTTTAAAAGCTTCCAACAAGAAATATTAAGTTGATTATAAAATAGGAATGTTATTGCGTTACGCAAAATAGAGGCAGGGTTACGCAAATTGATAGAAACGTTACGCATTTTGTATCAAATGTTGTGTTTCTAGACATTAATAATGCATTAGTTTGATACAGTAAAATGTGTCGAACTTTTTTTGCTTTTACGTGGGTTAATTCTTATCATTTGTTTTACCTTATGAGCAATAATGCTACACTTATAAAATGATTTATTTTGCCAAATATTTCGCCATTGTATTGATTTATTTCGTCAAAATTCATATAATTAATATAGTAAAAGGTGAAATAAATGAATGTAAAAATTGTTTGCTCATTCCTTATTTTGTTAGTTGTTTCATTAACAGGATGTACCACGATTTCTAGCAGTGAAAACACTAGTATTGATAGTGGAAGTATTAGTGTTGATAGTGGGAGTATTAGTTTTTCGGTAGAAGGTAGTTCTTCAGGCGAATCTGGGAAAACTGATGGTGAACTTATTTTTGTATCCGAAGAAGAACAATTGAAAAACAGTGACTTGGTTTATCAAGTTGTAGTGACTAAAAGAGGAGGAGTTGAATTCATTGATAATCAACTCTATACGGTTTATTATTTCGAAATTTTAGAAATTATTAAAGGTGAAGAAACAATAAATTATGCTTATTTTAGAGGAGACACAACAGAAAACAGCAGTGTGACAAGTTCTACTGATGAAAAATTGATAGAAAATGAAAATTATAAATTATATTTACAAAACAGAAACGGCAAGTATATAACAACAGCAGGATATCAAAGTATTATAAAACAATAAGGAACTTTTGGTAGATTAAACCTTATAAAATATTTATGCTCACACTTCAAACGTGTGGGCTTTTTATTTCTACTTTTACACATGCCTGGTGGTTATGCTGCCATCCAGGACCTTTTTGATTATTGATTCGACATAGCTACTGTTCAAATTGTTCATAAGATTTTCTTTCAGTGAGAACAATATGTACCATAAGCAATTAGGTGAAAACAAATAACGGTATAATCACACAATAGATGTGACAAAGTTGACTTTTTGAGCAATTTATGGGAAACTTAGAGCAAGATAATTTGTTATACAAATTATGAAGTTGCTAACTCCAAATAGCCTATAAAAAATGCAAAAACATAGGCAAAAGGAGTGGACAAGGCAGGAAAAATGTTGGACATTCATTAATAATCAAACAAGATGTAAGTCTACCATTTGAGTGAATATAATAAAACTTTACCGCACTACTGCATAGAAAATAGCCTATGAGCGGTGCTATTTCGATTTTATAAGGAATAAAAACACAACATTAAAGCAGTTTAGGTTTTAGCTAAGAAAAAACCTATCTTTCAAATCTTACAAACGAAAAAAGTTAGAAAGAGGTGAAATATAATGAAAAAATATTTTAAAAAAACAAGTATTGCTATAATAATTGTTATGATGTTCATTTTCGCTATTTTTGGTGGCGAGACAATTACAATTCATACAAACGCCGATAATACAAAATATAAAACAGTCGTGAACGCTCAAGGTGTCAAGACAGAAAAAGGGACAAAAGCGACAACGCAAGTAGAATTAGGAAATTATATCAGCCTTGGTAAGTACAACGGCAAGGATGTAATATGGAGGTGCGTCAGTATTGATGAGAAAGGGTTACTTATGCTTGCCGATAACATAATCGACACACTCCCTTACGACGCTAAGACCAACGACAACAACCGTTCTAAGTCACACAGCCGCAACAATAATCGTGATAACCGCGGCTCTAACTATTGGAAAGACAGCAATATGCGTTCTTGGCTCAATTCTACGGCAGTATCAGGCGAAGTGAAGTGGCTATGTGGTAATCCGCCAAGGGCCGGTTATGTAAATGAAAATGCGTATGACCAAAAAGCCGGTTTTTTGAACGACTTTTCCAAAGCCGAGATTGCCGCAATGAAGAACGTGACCCAGCGCTCTTTGGTATCACACCCTGAGTACAATCATGGATTTCATGATGGTGATGGTCGCTCTGATTTGGAATTTAATGAGAACATTGAGAACGTTGCCAGTAATTTCAACAGTGCATATGGCGAAAACTCGACCGAAAAGGTTTTTCTGCTAGACGTCCAACAAGTCAATAGAGTGTGGAAAAATTTCGATAATTATTATATAGGCAGAAAAGAAGGATTTGCTTGGCCTTATTGGCTAAGGACACCTCTTTCTAGTTGCAACCACCTAATGCGCTATGTGGGCAGCAATGGATTTGTTGGAAAAGATTACCCAACAAATGCTATTGGAGTAAGACCTGCGTTTTATCTAGATTCAGACTATTATGTAACAACCTCCGGCAATGGCAGTGCAAGCAATCCTTATGTTGGCTCTGCACCTGATAAAATCGAGGACGACTATACCATAGCCGAGTCGGAAGAAGACCCAAATCAAGAATGGGACGTAAGCCTTGACCAACAACTTAAACTTACCCTTGGTCCATACTATTCTAGCGATGGCAAATATGCCACACCGACTATTCCTATCTATACTATCCAAAAGACAAGAAGTGACACCGAAAATATGGTAATTCTTATTTGTGGCGAGGGTTACACCAAGAGTCAGCAACAAAAGTTTATCAATGATGCAAAAAAAGTATGGGAAGGAGCAATTCAGTACGAACCATATCGTAGTTATGCCGACCGCTTCAACGTATATGCACTTTGTACGGCGTCAGAGTCGAGTTTTAACAATGGTGATAGTACATTTTTTGATGTTGTTATAGATAAAAAGGTTGGGCCGATGATTTCAGTAAATAAAAGTAGTTGGAAAAACCATATTTTCGAACGCTGTATAGGACCTGCATTCATTGAACAAATTCACGACGCTCATATTCCTAATAAAACTGATCCTGATACATTTATTTGGGACGATGATAAAATGTACCCGCCATTTTATTATGTGCACAACTATATTAATCAATTTGCTTTGCTAGTCAATACGTCTCAAGATTTTGGTGGTTCACATAGAAATTATAAACGTGGTATCCATTATTTTATAACCCCAGCCGATAACAATCGTGCGCAAAAGTCTTTTGCACATGAGCTTGGTCACGGGTTGCTAGAACTTGGCGATGAATATATGACTTCAGCCGCAGAATCAATTGACTATACTTCGCTAAATGTGGCATATAATCACAATCCGGAACAAGTAAAGTGGAAAAAATTACTAGGGTTTAGAAAAACTTTTACATGCAATACACATCCTTCTTATACTGCTTACAATTCCAGTTGGGAATGCCTTATGCGTGATACCAACTATCAGTTCTGTGAAGTATGCAAGTTGCAAGGGTACAAGAGAATGTCGCAACTCATAGATGGCAAAAGCCTCTATGTCGCCGACCCAGAAGTTAAGAAATATATAGACAGGTATACTAACCCATCGGACTTTGTGGAAACAAATTACAATGGATATATTAATTTTATAAATTATCGTGAGGGAGTTTTGCTTAGCGGCTGGAACAAAAACAAATTCAACACGGGTATGGTAGGTGAGAAAATTCAACTTCGCACCATCGTGCAAAATCTTTCAGACACTACGGAACGCCAAGTTACTATGAAATTGTGGATAAAGCATGCCGATGGAAGCGTTGCAACTACAACTAGCGGTCAAATGCTAGAAGCAACACAAACTTTTACTATTCCTGTATGGAGCGAAAAGAGTAAGTTTTGGCAAAAGGGAGCTTTGGAATATAATGGTAGTGATTTGAATTCTGGATTGGAGAATTGTGAGTTGATTTACCAAATTCCACTAGACGCAGTGCTAAATAACGGCGACACCGTTGCCTTTGAAGTAACTGACGAAAACGGAAATGTGCTTGCTCACGACAATACCGAAACCCAACCATATGCAAACATTAATATTGAATATAAATTTGAGGACGGAAGTCCAATGCCTAATGCAACTAAAGCCGTAATACCTCTTGCAGTGGGAAGCTATGTTAATTGGACGACTGCTCCATCACTTTATGGACATGTACTTAGCAAAGTTGATGGCCTAAATCAAATTGTAAGCGGGAGCGGCCAAACGGTGACGTACTATTATGCCAAAAAAATAGACACCCATATTCACGATTGGAGTGATTGGGTAAGCAATGGTAACGGAACGCATACCCGCACTTGTACGAAAGATAGTAGTCATACCGAAACAGCAAATTGTTCGGGCGGAATGGCCACTTGCACAACAAAAGCGGTTTGTGACGTTTGCAAAACAATGTATGGCGAAACTGCATCTCATAACACAACGCAATATGGCGGAAAAGACGGCACGGGACACTGGAATACTTGTTCGACTTGCGATAACAAATTCAACTTTGAAGCACATACTCCTGACAGAGAAAAAGCTGATGAAACCACCCCTGTAAAATGTACGAAGTGTGGTTTTGTTATCACTCCTGCTGGACATTACGACCATACGGCAGACAGCGAATGGCACAATTCGGCAGATGGAATGTATCACTATCACAAATGCACGCATAGCGGTTGCTCCGAGATTTTGGACAAAGCAAATCACTCGGGCGGAACGGCAACTTGCGAAGACAAAGCGGTTTGTTCGGTTTGTGGCTTTAAATACGGTGAAAAACTCGGTCACGACTGGGGCGAAGTTAAATACATTTGGACGAGTGACAACATTTGCAATGCGGAAAGAGTTTGCAAACACGACAGCACCCATATCGAAAGCGAAACGATGATTGCAACAAAAATGGTAATCGCAGCGGCAACCTGCAAAGAAAAAGGTAAAATGAAATATACCGCTACCTTTGTGAATACTGCATTTGCGGTGCAAGAAAAGGAAGTAGATATTGATTTTGCTCCACATAATTTTGGAGCGTGGAAAGACGAAATTCCTGCAACAACGGAAGAATTTGGTACAAAAGGTCACAAAGACTGCATGGTTTGTGGAAGGCACTTTGACAAAGATGACAAGGAAATCACCAAGCTCAGAATTTCCAAAATCGGTACATATAATGTGGTAATCAACGGTGAAAGCAAATTCTATGCAGATGGAGAAAGCGTAACAGTAAAAGCAAAAGATAAAGAAGGAAAAATATTCAAAGGCTGGCAGGATGAAAGTGGTGAAATTGTAAACACCGAAAAGAGTTATACCTTTACGGTAACGAAAGATAGAAGTCTTACTGCTGTGTATGAAGATGCTCTTGCAACAAAGAAAGGATTGTCTGACGGACAGATTGCTGGAATAGTAATCGGTTTGGTAGTGGTCACAGGGCTTGGCGGATTCGCAATCTTCTGGTTTGCGATTAAGAAAAAGACTTTTGTAGATTTGGGTGCAACTTTGAAAAAAGGCTTTATGGTTATAGGTAATGGTATAAAAAACACTGGTCATGCAATAGGCAATTTCTTCAAAAATCTTTGGACTAAAATTAAAGTTTTATTTACCAAGAAGAAATGATGTGCACCAATTAGAAAAAGCAAATATCAATAAAAAGGTTAGAGAAAGTTGTAAGTATGCTATACTTTTCTATGAGGTGAATATTTTTTATGAATGAAATTTGGAATAAATTATATACTGCTGCCAAAGGCGTATTAAATCCTAGAAAAATATCTAAATGGATGGAATCTGGAGGAGTCGCTGCAGCAATTGAATCAGAATCTGGGAAAATATATACCGGTGTTTGTATTGATTGTGCTTGTACTTTAGGAATATGTGCCGAAAGAAACGCCATCTTTAATATGATAACTAATGGGGAAAGTAAAATTAAAAGAGTTATTGCTATAAACTATGATGGAAAAGTATTGCCACCTTGTGGTGCTTGTCGTGAACTTATGACTCAACTTATGCCTGATAGTTATAAAGAAATAGAAATAATGCTTGACTTTGAAAATAAAAAAATAATGTCACTTGGCGATTTAACTCCAGAATGGTGGATTTAAAATAATTAAATTTATATTACCTAGTATAGAAAATAAAGAAGATTTTTTATCTTTTTATAAAGAAATAGAAGCAAATGGTGAAGAGTGCATAGGTCTTTAAAATCACACCGATTATGATAAATAGCTAAAAGAAAGGCAAAAAGACCAGCTGAAATATTTGCTTATACATTTGGAACTATTTCATCACTTAGTTTTGGACTTGGAATGTGCCTTGCTATGCAAGTTATTGGCAATGGAACAACTATGATGATTCTGGGTATAATAATTGGCATTATTGGTATGGTTTTAGTAGGTATCAATTATCCAATTTATAAAAGAATATTGGATAATAGCAAAAAGAAATATGCATCTGATATCATAACTTTAGCAAAACAAATTTCAGAAAAAGAATAATATAAAGGAGGCGGCATTATATGAATAAAAATGAAAGTAAATACTATAATACCGCTCTTTTACTCATTCTTGAAAAGAAAGAATATGAATTCATATCTATTAAGGAAGTATGTGAAAAAGCAGGCGTTAATAGGTCAACTTTTTATCTTCATTACGAAACAATGGATGACTTACTTAATGAAGCAATTGAAATGGTAAATGATAATTCCTTTTCGGTTTTTAACATTAATTCAAAATCGCTCATAACAAAAAGCCTCGAAAATAAGGATAAAAAAGAACTAATTTTTATAAAAGGCACTATTTTAAAACCTTATTTAAATTATATATTAGAAAACCAGAAATTATTTTTACTATCTTATAAAAAATATAAGTTTTTTAAGGGCGATGAAAAATTTAATAAATTAAGCAAAGAACTTTTTCTTCCAATTACTAAAGTATTTAAAATAAAAGAAGAGCGCCAAGAATATTGTATTAAATATTTTAGAGATGGTATTATGTCAATAATCTATGGTTGTAAAGAATCAATAGATACAATAATTGAAATCATTTACGATTGCACAGACATTCAAAAGCATTTAGATGAAATTAACTCTAAAGATCAAACAAAATCTTGATCATTAATCGACCAAGATTTTTTCTTATAATATAATCTTTTTATGCTATAATTTGATTAAAAAAATGTGCTTTACTTGTAAAGTTTAATAGGAGGAAAATAGATGCTACTAATTACTTTAATTTTATCTTCATTATCCTTTATTGGAATTATAACTTTATTGATTTTATATTTAACAAAGAAAAAAGATAATTTATCTTCTTCAAACAGTTTAACTGAAATTGGTAAAATTTCTTATCAGCTTGATAATTTAACAAAAGATTTAAAAACAAATATTCAAGTTATTGTAAGTGAAGAAATGAATAAAATTAATAACATTTCTTTGAAAAGTAGTGAAAATAACAATGCAAAACTGGAAAGATTTCAAAATGGTATAACTGAATCTTTATCTAAAAGATTTGATGCTTTAAATAAGCAAATTGATGATAAATTCATTGAAATCAATAAAAAAGTAGATGAAAAAATTTCCGAAGGATTTAAAGGTTCTTCAGAAAGTATTGCTCAAGTTAGAGAAAGATTACAAGCGATAGATACTGCACAGAAAAACATTGAAAAATTATCCACAGATGTAATTTCTTTAAAAAATGTTCTTGAAGGTAATCAATCAAGAGGCCAATATGGTGAATATCAACTTTCAATGGTCCTTCATAATATATTTGGGGACACAAAAGGCTGCTATGAAGAGCAATACACTTTTAAAAAAGTATACGATGGTGATGATGTACGTGCTGATGCTGTAGTTTTTATGCCAGAACCAAATAAAATGATTTGTATTGATTCTAAATTTCCATTTCAAGATTATCAAATACTAATCGATAATAAAGAAAATGAAAATAAAGATATTTATTTAAAAGAATTTTCTAACGCTATTAAAAAACATATAACTGCTATAAAAGATAAATATATTATTGAAAACAAAACTGCTCCTGAAGCAATCATTTTTATACCAAATGATGGAGTGTTTGCTTTTATTCATCATAACTGTCAAGATGTCGTAGAATATGCTAGAGAAAAAAGAGTAATCATTACTTCACCAAGCACTCTTCCTGCTATACTTGTTACAATAAATATGGTAAGACTTGAAGTTGAAAGATCGAAAAATGCTAAAATAATATCAGAGCAATTAACTAAACTTGGAAAACAATTTGAATTATTTGATAAAGAATGGAATAAATTTTCTAATCAATTATCGACAATGTCTAAATCAAGAGAACAATTAGATAGAAGAGTTAATAACATTACTAATAGATTTGAATCGATAAGTGGAACTAATGTTAAAATAGAAGATATTGATGAAATAAATCAAAACAATTGAATAGTTGACAAACTGTTCAACTAATGATAATATATTCTCGAAAGCAGGTGAGAAGTATGGATTTAAAGCATGTCAAACAAGAAATGCCAAATACAAAACGTTTAGAAGCTTTAACAAATTTATTTAAAGTTTTAGGTGATATGACAAGAGCCAAAATTTTATATACTATAGAAACTGATGAACTATGTGTAAATGATATTTGTGAATGTGTTGATATGACAAAATCTGCTGTATCCCATCAGTTAAAAATTTTAAGAGATGCACATTTAGTTAAGTCACGCAAAATAGGAAAAGAAGTATTTTATTCTTTAGATGATGACCATGTTTCTTTAATTTTTAAATGTGCATTAGAACATGTTGATGAACAATAAGGAGAATTTATTAAAATGAAAAAAGTATTTAAAATTGAAGTTGATTGTGCTGTATGTGCGCAAAAATGTGAAGATGCAATTAAAAAAGTTGCTGGCGTAAATAATTGTCAAGTAAATTTTATGACTCAAAAAATGACAATTGAAGCAGACGATGTTGATTCAATAATGAAAAGTGTCTTAAAAGCTGCTAAAAAAGTTGAACCGGATTTTGAAATAGAAGAATAATTATTGGTATAGAAAATATACCAATGTTTTTTAAGCAATAGTTGAACAAACGCTCAACCAAAAAGGAGATTATTATGACTAAAAAGCAAAAGAAAAATTTGAAAAGAATAATTATTGCATTAATTGCCTTTTTCTTAGTAAAAGGGGTAGACATAATTTTAAGTAAAGCTTTTACTAACAATTTTCCAAATGGAATTGCTTCTTTAATTCCTTCAAATACATATGGATGGTTATTATCTTTTATATTATATTTTATCATATATGTATACATTGGCCATGATGTCATCAGAAAAGCTTTTATTAACATTAAAAATGGACAAGTTTTTGATGAAAACTTTTTAATGGTTGTTGCAACATTTGGGGCCTTTGGACTTGGAATTTATACAGGAATTAAAGAACATAATCCTGAAGGATTTGATGAAGGTTGTGCTGTTTTACTTTTTTATCAAATAGGTGAATGGTTCCAAAGTTATGCTGTAGGTAAGTCAAGGAAATCTATATCTTCATTAATGAATATTAGACCTGATTATGCTAATTTAAAAAAAGATGATGGAACATTTGAAACTGTAGAACCAAGTGAATGTAAAATAAACGATATTATTCTTGTAAAACCAGGTGAAAAAATTCCTTTAGATGGGATTATTATTTTAGGCAATGCATCTTTAGATACTAAAGCATTAACTGGTGAATCATTACCTCAAGAAGTAAAAACTGGTGATAATGTTATTTCTGGAAGTGTTAATTTAAATGGAACTATTGAAATTAAAGTTCAAAAAGAATTTGGTGATTCAACAGTTGCAAAAATTCTAGATTTAGTTGAAAATGCTTCTTCTCAAAAATCAAAATCAGAAAATTTTATTACTAAATTTTCTAAAGTTTATACTCCTATTGTAGTATTTCTTGCTTTAGCTCTTGCTATTTTACCACCTTTATTTATTGGATTATTTTCTCATAATTGGGGAACCTGGATTACCTGGATTTATCGTGCTTTAAGCTTTTTAGTTGTTTCTTGTCCATGTGCATTAGTAATTTCTGTTCCACTATCTTTCTTTGCAGGAATTGGTGGAGCTTCAAGTAGTGGAATTCTTATTAAAGGTTCTTCCTATCTTGAAATTTTTAATAAATCTAATATCTTCGTATTTGATAAAACTGGAACTTTAACAAAAGGAAATTTTGCTGTAAAAGAAATCTATCCTAATGAAGATAAAGAAAATATTTTATACTATGCTGCTATTGCGGAAAAAATGTCAAATCATCCTATTGCTATGTCTATTAAAAAAGCTTATGGAAAAGAAATAATAGAAAACTATTCCATTGAAGATATAGCCGGAAAAGGAATAAAAGCCACTGGAAGTAAAACTATTTTATGTGGTAATGAAAAACTAATGAAAGAATTTAATATTCAATATAAATCATCAGATGGTATTGGTTCTATTGTCTATGTTGCAGTAGATAATAGTTTTATTGGATATATTGTTATCTCTGATGAAATTAAAGAAAATGCTAAAGATACTATTAAATATTTAAATTCTATAGGGGCTAAAACTATTATGTTGACTGGAGATAATGAAAAAATTGCTGCAAATGTTGCAAACACTCTAGAACTTACGACTTATAAATCTTCATTACTTCCACAAAATAAAGTTGAAGAAGTGGATAAATTATTAAAAGATAAAAAAGAAAATGATATCTTATGCTTTGTTGGTGATGGTATTAACGATGCTCCTGTATTAATGAAATCTGATATTGGAATTGCTATGGGTGGTGTTGGTTCTGATGCTGCTATTGAAGCTTCGGATATTGTATTAATGTATGATGATTTAAAAAGTATTATTTCTGCAAAGAAAATTTCTAAAAAAACTATGCAAATCGTTTATCAAAATATTATCTTTGCTCTTGTTGTTAAAATAGCCATTTTAATTTTATCTGCTTTAGGTATTACTAATATGTGGTTTGCTGTTTTTGGAGATGTTGGTGTTGCTGTTATTGCAATATTAAATGCTATGAGAGCAAATAAAAAAGTTTCATAAATCAAGTTAGAAAAAAGAATGTTATTCATGTGCGATAACATTCTTTTTATTTTAATAATTTAAGTTATTAGCTGTTGTGGCTAAAACTAGATTATCATCAATTAGTTTAAACTTCTTTTTCTCGTAATGTAATATAACCGGAAGATAAACCAAGTTAACAAGTACCCAACTGATTGGGAAGGCCGCATATAACCAATAAATAGTATGGAAAAATGGAGTTTTAAATATTGTTAATAAGAATAAAATTCTTGTTCCTGAGCAACCAATCATTGTAATAATTGCTGGTGGGGTAGAAACTTTCATACCTCTTAAATAGTTACTATTAATATCCATCCAACCATCAATGCAATAAGTAAATGCTAATATAAATAATCTTTCTTTACCAGCATTTAAGGCATTTTCAATAATTATATCATCTGATTCTGTAATAAATATTGATAATAGTTTATGCGGAATTGCTGCACATACAATTGCACATATAGACCAAAACATCATCATCCAAATAAAAGAATACCAATAACTTTTACGAATATTTTGTTTATTCATTGCTCCAAAATTTTGGCCAACTAAAGATACTACACCAATTGCAAATGAATCAAGCATTGCAAAAATGTAACCTTCTATTTGTGATGAAGCACTAGCTCCAGAAATTATTTCATTTTCTGAAATAGCAACTCCATTTATTGTATAATTATGAATTGTATATAAAGAAGATTGAATTAAAACATTAGGGATACAAAAGGCAAGTCCTTGAAGTCCAGCAGGAATACCTATTTTTAAAATGTCTAATAATTCTCTTTTAGAAACTTTAAGTTCTTTTAAATGCAATTGTACAAATCCATTTTTATTATTCATAAAAATTAAAATAATTAATGTTGCAGAAATTATTTCAGAAATCACAGTAGCATAAGCGACACCTGCAACATCCATTTTGAAAAAATAAACAAAAACAAAATCAAACGCAACATTTATTGCCCCAGAAATTGCAAGAACATATAATGGTCTTCTTGAATCTCCAAGCGCTCTTAACATTTGTGAGCCATAGTTATAAACCATTAAAAATGGTACTCCTAAAAAATAAATTTTAAGATATCTAGTAGCATTTACTATAATATTAGATGGAGTATCCATTAGTTCAAGAAAAACAGGAGACATAAAAAATCCAAATATTCCAAATATAATACCACCTACTATAGCAATTATAAATGAAGTATGTAATATTCTATTTGCTCTTTCTTTTTCATTTGAACCTTTAGCAACTGATATGCAAACATTTGAGCCAGTTGCTAAAGATACTAAAACTGTAATAATTAAATTAATTAAGGCTGAGTTAGATCCAATGGAAGACATTGATAATGGACCTCCACCAAAATTAGATACTGTCCATAAATCAATAGTCGTATATAATAACTGCAATATCGTAGTAAACATCAACGGAAGTACAAATAGTGGAATTTTCAAGAACAAGTTTCCTTTTGTTAAATCAAGTTCGGATTTTACTTTACTCACAAATTACACCTTCTTTTCTTTTACGCAAAGCGTAAGACTTATTATAATACTTTATATTATAATTTGCACTCATATTTTTATTTGTAAGCACTTTCATTATTTTTTCGTAAAATATCTTGACCTAAAGTAACCTTTAGCGTATAAAATAATTATATGTGTAGAAAGGAATTTAGATATATGAATTATTTTGCTAATGTCAAAAATAATTTTGGTTTTGGTTGTATGCGTCTTCCTCTTAAAGATGAAAAAGTCGATTATGATGTTTTTAAAGAAATGATTGATTACTTTTTAAATGAAGGATTTAATTACTTTGATACAGCACATATGTATGTTAATGGATTAAGTGAATCTGCCTTAAGAGAATGTCTTGTAAAACGTTATCCTCGTGATAAGTATATATTTACAAATAAATTATCTACTTCTTATTTTTCAAAAGAAGAAGAAATCATTCCTCTTTTTGAAAGTCAACTTAAAGAATGTGGATTAGATTATTTTGATTTTTATCTTATGCATTCTCAAGACAAAGAAATTTTTGAAAAATATAAACGTTGTCATGCTTATGAAATGGCTTTAATGCTTAAAAAGCAAGGAAAAATCAAACATTTTGGCATATCATTTCATGATAATGCTAAAGTTTTAGATGAAATACTTACTGAATATCCACAAATTGAAGTTGTACAAATTCAATTCAACTATTTAGATTTTAATGATGAAGCAATCCAATCAAAACGCTGTTATGAAGTATGTAGAAAGCATAATAAGCCTGTAATTGTTATGGAACCTGTTAAAGGTGGAAGTCTTGTAAACTTACCAAGTGATGCTAAGAAAATATTAGAAGATTTACATGGTGGATCTACTGCTAGTTACGCTATTCGATTTGCCGCAGGATTTGAAGGAATCTTTATGGTTTTATCAGGGATGAGTAATCTTGAGCAAATGAAAGATAATCTTTCCTATATGAAAGATTTCAAACCATTAAATGATAAAGAAAAAGAAGCCATTGAAAATGTATGTAAAGTATTCTATTCCTTGAATATCATATCTTGCACAGCATGTGGATATTGTCTTGATGGCTGTCCCAAACATATTCCAATTCCCAATTTATTTGCTTGTATGAATGCTAATATTATTCATCAAGATTGGAACTCTTCTTCTTATTATAATATTTATACAAAAAATGGAGCTAAAGCATCAACTTGTATAAAATGTGGAAAATGTGAACATATTTGTCCTCAACACTTGCCAATTAGAAAATTATTAGAAGATGTTTCTAAAAAATTTGATAATTAATAAAAGGAGTAAAACATTATGATTGAAAATATTTTAATAAATAAAAATTTATCTATTCGTACTAGAATAACTATTAAAAGCTTAATTTCTATTAGTCTTATTATACTTTCTGTATGCTTACCTCAAATGGCCCATTTAATCATTAAAAATCAATCTGGAATTAAATTGTTACCAATGTATTTTCCTATTTTAATCGGTGGATGTTTATTAGGAATTAAATATGGATTATTTGTAAGTATATTTTCTCCTATTATGAGTTATCTATTTACATCATTATTAAATAATCCAATGCCTACTTTAGAAAGATTACCTTTCATGATAGCTGAACTTTCTATATTTGCTATTATTACTGGATTATTTTCTAAAAAAATTGCTAAAAATCCTTATCTTTCTTTTATTGCTGTAATTCTTGCATTTATCGTAGGAAGATCTTCTTTCTTATTACTAACAATAATCTTCCAAAATATGGTTTCTTTTACTCCAACTATAATTTTTAATCAAATAAAAATGGGGTATTTGGGAGTTATAATTCAAACAATAATTGTTCCATTAATTATTATATTAATTCAAAACAAAATGATTAAGGAGTAACAAATGACTAATCTTGATCAAGCTATTTCTCAATTAAACAATCATTCTATTGTACTTATTGATGAAAAGGAAATCATAGTAAGTGATCAAAAAGGAATTATCCCTTTACTTGAATTAATAAATAGTAATAAAGAATTAAGCAACTTTTCTATTGCAGATAAAGTTGTAGGAAAAGCTGTAGCAATTTTAATACTAAAAGCTAATATTAAAAATGTATATGCTAAAACTTTATCAGTTTCTGCTAAAAATCTTCTTGAAAAAAGGCATATAAATGTAAAATATTCTTTTCTAGTTGACGTTATTAAAAATAAAGACAATACAGATATTTGTCCTATGGAAAAAGCAATTGCAAATATTGATGATATTGAAGAAGGCTATAGAATTTTAAAAGAAAAGGTACATATAAAATAACATGTATAATAAAAGGTTGGGCGCAATTGCTCAACCTTTATTTTGTATTTGCAAGATTTAAAACTGGATCTTTTATTTCTTTTATTTTTTCAATGCTTTCTGGAACTAAAACAAGTTCATCTTCTTGATATTCTTCTGACCATCTAGAAGTAATTTTAGCTTTAATATGCAACCACATACGATCTTTTATTGTAAAAGTGGCATTATCAATCGCTAGATGACCATATAATTGAATATCATTACTACAACATGTCATAGCTAAACGTCCGGCAATAAAAGTCTTTTTAGGCAATGATTTTGATAAAACTGCCATACAATTAAATTCAACAACTTTATCTATATATTTATCACGATGATCAAATGTATCTATATACCAAATACCATAGTCTTCATCCTTAATGTTAATAACTGGTGCTTCTATGTCATAAGGTAATTCTATTTCAAAAGCATCTTGTAGTCTACCTTCTTTATCCATTTCCATAAATTGGGCATTACCATTTGTAAGTTTAAAACTACTAGAGTAAGGTGCAAGTTTATCTAATTCACCATTCACATTAATAAATACAACAACATCTGATTGTTTAATTACATCAAGAAATTGTTGACGCATATTAGCAAAATAAATTGGAAAAGTTTTAAAATTTATAAAGTTAATCATTTGATAAACTTTAAAGAACTCAGGAAATTGGATTAATTTTAAATCCCACATACCATTAAGTTCAATTACAATTCTACTTGGCATTTTATCAATAACTAATTCTTGAAGTTTCAACACAGAGAACTCACTTTGATCTTCAAAATATACCACTTCTGAATTATATTTTTTTAGGAATTCTTCTTCGTATTCTACTTCGCCTTGTTCACAAGCAAGAATTAAAGTTTTACCTTTTTTATAAAAATCATCACCAGCAATTGTATCTTTTATAAATGTTGTTTTCCCAGATTCTAGTAAACCATCTATAACATAAATAGGTAATGTTTTCATATTATCCTCTATTGAAGAATAATTCTTCTATCTTATGTTCATCAATTTTTGAACCAATTACTACAATTCTTCCTGTATAGTCAGGTTCTCCTAAACGAATTTCGTAGTCTCCAACAACATAATCAAAGTAATACCATTTTTCATTGTCACTTGCTTTTAAAATTCCTTTTGAACGTAAAATTATTCCAAGAGATTCATCAGTTGCTAATGTATTTAAGAATTTTTCAAGTTGTTCTTTACTTATAGAAACAGATGTTTCTTTACCCCAACTTGTAAATACTTCATCGGCATCATGACCATGGTGATGATGATGTTCATGACCTTCTTCATGATGATGATGGCAGCAACATTCATCGTCATGATCATCTTCATGTTCTTCTTCATGATGATGGTGACAACAACATCCATCGTCATGATCATCTTCATGTTCTTCTTCATGATGGTGATGACAACAACATCCATCGTCATGATCATCTTCATGTTCTTCTTCATGATGATGATGACAACAACATTCATCATCGTGATCATCTTCATGTTCTTCTTCATGATGATGATGACAACAACATTCATCATCGTGATTATGTTTATGTTCTTCTATCATTTGTTGAAGCATTTCATCTTTTAAAGATACTTTTTCTTCTAAAACAGCTAATAATTTATTTCCATCTAATTGAGAAATTGGTGTTGTTATTATATTAGCGTGATCATTCTTTTCTTTTATTAAATCAACAACTTCTTGGATTTTTTCTTCAGTTGTTTTATCAGATTTTGATACTACAATAGTATTTGCGGCTTCTATTTGATTATTAAAGAATTCGCCAAAATTTTTCATATACATTTTTGCTTTTGGCCCATCAACAACTGTAGCAATAATATTTAATTTTAAATCAGCATCTACTTTTAAAACAGCATTAACAATATCTGATAATTTTCCAACTCCTGATGGTTCAATAATTATTCTTTCAGGATTAAATTTATTAATAACTTCTTTCATAGAAGATTCAAAATCTCCTACCAAAGAGCAACAAATACAACCAGAATTTATTTCTTTAATATTAACTCCTGATTCCTTTAAAAAGGTTCCATCTATTCCTATTTCTCCAAATTCATTTTCAATCAAAACAACTTTTTCTTTTTTAAAAGAACTTTCAAATAGTTTTTTAATAAGTGTTGTTTTCCCAGCTCCTAAAAAGCCTGAAATAACATCTACTTTTATCATATTATCCTCTCCTTTTTGACTAAACTATATTGTACCACATTTTTTTAAATGTTAACATTCTTAAAAATATTATTTTTAACAATTTAATTTATGATTGTCACTTAAATTGATACCATTGTGGGACACTTATTATCTTTTTTTAGTAAAAATATAATATTTGTGGGACAAAAATGCTATTTTAATTGAAAAATCGTTTTAAATTTGCATTTTTTTTGATATAATTAATGTAGTTTAAGAAATTGAAAAAAAATTTCTTTATTTTAAAATATGTAAACAAAAATAGGAGGAAAATAAAATGGCTACAACTAAAAAGACTGCTACAAAAGTTGAAGAAGTTAAAGTATCTAATGTTCAAGGAAAATTTGAAGTATTTCCTGTAGGTGATGTATTTATGTATAGATTAAAAGCATCAAATGGAGAAATTCTTGTTACATCAGAGTTATATTCTTCATTAAAAGGTGCTAAAACTGCTATTGATACCGTAATAAAAAGTATAAATGATGGAACTATTAGTGTAACTAAAGATAAGCATAGTTATTATCAATTTAAGTTATTTAGTTCTAATAAAAGACTTTTAGTTGCTTCGGCCAATTACCCATCCCAAGATCGTTGTGAAAGTGCTGCACAATCATTTAAAAAATTTGCAGTAAACGCAAAGATTGTTGAACTTGAAAAAGATGAAGAACAACTAATAGAAGAAATCACTATTGAAAAGAAAGAAAATAAAAAAGGTGGAAAACTAATTATTAGTGTTGCTGATGGCGAATTTGATTTTAAATTAACTGCAAGTAATGGAGCAATTATTGCTTCTTCAGAAATTTATAAATCAAAAGCTGGTGCTGTTAGTGGAATTGATACTTTTAAGCAAGCTATCGCTAATGGAAAGTTTTTTGTTGTTAAAGATAAACGATCTATGTATCAATTCAAATTATATTCTTCTGCTGGTAGAGTAGTTGTTTATGGAGAAGTATATAAAACAAAAGCACAAGCTATTTCTGCTGCTAATTCTGTTACTTCTTTTATTGAAAGTGCTGAACTTGTTGACTCTACAAAATAAAAATCATTTCCATACAAAACAAAAAAACTCTAGTAAACTATGCCATAATATTTATGTTTATTAGAGTTTTTAATTTATAATTTTATTAATCTTATTTATGCTTCCAACTATAGTATTGTTCATCTATAGAATAGTCAAATTCTTCTTCTTTATTTTCATATACAACGAACTTATTATTTTTATATAAAGAGAGAAAATCATCATAACTAACACTATATTTGGCATTACTATCTATTACCATTATTTTATCGTTTTTAATAAAAAAATAACATTTATGATTATTTTCAAACAATAGTAAAATTTCTTTGCTTTTTATTAATTTTAAAGCATCTATAACATTATCAACTATTTTTAAATCTTGTTCCATTTTTTCACCTTATTTCATTTTAAGTATACATATCTTAAAATATTATTACAATTATTTTGGAGAAATTATGAAAAAAAGTAAAATATTAAGAAATTTAATAATTAAATCCTTACTTATTTGTTTAGTGGGTACTTTTTCATTTTTTACTTTTTCTTCTGTAGATGAAAACATTCAAATAAAGCAAGAAATTAATGATTTCAAAAAAAACAGTTCTTTTTATTGTTATAGCCAAAAATATAATACAAATTTTTATATTGTACATAATAATAATATTTCCAACACTTCTACTTCACCATCTTTTTCCATTGTTAATGAAGAAATATATCCAGGATATAATGGCGATATTTTATGTTCTTTAAAAAATGAACATTATAATAAAGTAGTGTCTTCCTTGTTTTCATTTTATTTTGGAGGACATGCTGCTTTGGTATGTAATGGAGAAAAATTATTTCAAACTACTGGATATTCTCCAACTAAAGAAAATTATGCTACTTATGATGAAAACAATTGGTTATACAATCATGACATTCGTTTTAATTATGTAGGATTAAAAATAAATGTCTCTCAAGAAGAAAAAGATTTAGTTGTTAAAGAAAGCATTAAACTTCAATATAAGCCTTATAATTTTCTATTTATTATTAACAATAAAAATGCGTATTATTGCACAGATTTAATTGAAAGATTATATAAAGAATATACTAAAGTAAACTTAAATGAAGATGAGATTATTGTATCTGTGCAAGATATTATTGTTTCTTCTTATTCTTCTATATTTTTATATAAAGAACTAAATCCTATTTCTAAAGAAAATAGAGATAATAATCTTGGTGATTATAATATGTATTTTTTAGATGATGGAAATGACTATCTTAATTACTTAAGTAAATAATAAAAATCTTCAAAATGTGTTTTACAATTTAACACAAATTGAAGATTTTATTTTATATTTCAAAGACTATAGTTTCATAAGGTCTAAATGTAACATTATTAATAGAAAGTTTACTATCTTGATAATTAGAAAGTAGTATTTTCTTAAGATGAATATTTAAATTTATTGTATTTGATTTTTTAGAAAAATTAGAAACAACTAATATTCCTTTACCATTATATTTTCTTTCATATACTATAAAATTCAAATCATCATCTAAATAAGATTTATATGGAGCATTTAAAATTACTTCATTAAATTCTTCACTTTTTCTTAAAGTAATTAAGTCTTTATAAGCATTTAATATAGAATTTTTTTCTTTTTCTTGCTTATCTACATTAATTTCTTTATAGTTTTTATTTACTTCTATCCAAGGGGTTGTCCCTGTATTAAAGCCAGCATTAATACTATCATTCCATTGCATAGGAGTTCTAGCATTATCTCTACTTCCTTTAGCAAGTCCTTCAAGCATTTCTTCTTTAGTAGCTATTTTTTCAACATCAACAAATTCATGATAATGTCCTAGAGAATCTATATCTTTATATTGATCTAAAGTTTTAAAATTAGCATTGGTCATACCAATTTCTTGGCCTTGATAAATATAAGGAGTTCCTTGTTGTAAATACATAATATAAGCTATAGCTTTAGCTGATTCAACACGGTATGTGTCTGCATCTCCCATAGAATTTACACATCTTACAATGTCATGGTTCTCTACAAATAATGTGTTCCATGCTTTATCATATAAATCATTTTGCCATCTTTTAATAATATTTTTAAATTCAACGACATTCATTCCAGCAGGAGCAAATTTATGTAATTTGCTTTTACCCCATAGCATAGCAACTATTTCAAAATTAAACATCATATCTAATTCTTTTCTTTCAGGTCTTGTATAATCAAGTGCTATTGCTGTTGTAGGCCAGCCTTCTCCTACTGTAATTGAATCTTTCCATTTACCAAAAGAATTTTCATTTAATTCATGAAGATATTCATGAATTTTAGGTCCATTAGCAAAGATATTTTTATCTAGTTCTTTGCCAATTAATTCTATTGCATCAAGTCTAAACCCAGCTACACCTTTTTCAAGCCAAAAGTTTACAATATTAGCAACTTCTTTTCTTACTTCTGGATTTGTCCAATTTAAATCAACTTGACTTGGAGCAAAATAATGATAATAATACTCATTTAAAGAAGGAACATATTTCCAAGAACTTCCTCCAAAATCAGCAGTTTTATCATCTTTTTTATCACTCCAATAAAAAAAGTTATGATATTTATTATCTTTTCCTTTTAATGCCTCTTGAAACCATTTATGTTGATCAGATGTATGGTTAGCTACTAAATCCATTATTATCTTAATATTTCTTTTTTTACCTTCTTGAATTAAAGACTCTACATCTTCCATAGTTCCAAATTCTTCATTAATTTCAAAATAATCACTTACATCATAACCATTGTCTTTCATTGGAGATTTATAAATTGGAGACAACCAAATTGCATCAATTCCTAAATCTTTTAAATAATCAAGTTTGCTAATTATTCCTTTAATATCCCCAATTCCATCATTATTACTATCACAAAAACTTCTAGGGTAAATTTGATAAATAACTGCATTTTTCCACCACTTATTTTCTTGCATTTCTATCACCTCTGACTAAGTTTAGTATTATTATAGAATATTTTGCCTTTTTTCAAAATATGATATTTTAATATACTTAATAAATGGCATTTTATGTTATAATTTTAGCGTAAATGAGGTGATTATATGCAAAAAATTGTTCATGTTCCACTTGATGAAAGACCATGTAATTATGATTTTCCTAAAGAAATGTTTCAAGGAAGTGAATTTGATATAATTCGTGTTCCTTTTGAATATATGGGATTAAAGAAAAAACCTGGTAATATTGAAAAAATAAAAAGTTTTCTTCTTAAGGAATGTCAAGATGCCTATGCTTTAATTGTAGCAATCGATACTATGGTTTATGGTGGTATTGTTCCTTCAAGATTACATTATTTTACTTTACAAGAAGTGCTAGAAAGACTTTATTTATTAAAAGAGATAAAAAGAATTAATCCTAAAATAAAAATATATGCATATAATCTTGTTATGCGTTGTCCACGATATGACGATGATGATGAAGAGCCATTCTATTATCAATATTTTGGTTATGCTATTCATATGAAAAAAGCCTTAGAACATAAAATAATGGCAAATGTTGCTACTAAAGAAGAAATTGAAGAATATAATTCTTATATTATTCCTGATGAATATGTTAATGATTATAGTTCAAGAAGAGAAATTAACACAGCCCTTACTTGTGAAGCAGTAAAACTTGTTTATGAAAATATTATTGACTTTTTAATTGTTCCTCAAGATGATTCAGCACCATTTGGCTATACTGCTCTTGATCAAATGAAAGTAAGAGGGATTACCACTAAATATCATCTTGAAGATAAAGTTTTAACTTATCCTGGTGCTGATGAAGTATCTAATACTTTATTTGCAAGAATGCTTAATGAATATTATCATAAAAAGCCTCTAATTTATGTAAAATATCCAAGTGATGCTTCTAAAAATGTAATTCCATGTGCTGAAGATAGACCTCTTGATATTTCAGTGCGCTATCAAATAATTGCTGCGGGGGCATTACTTACAACTTCTTTAAAAGAAGCTGATTTAGTATTAGCAATTAATGCGCCTTCTTCTTCAATGTGTTCAATAGGTTTTGAAGAATATGCTGATTATCATAGTTATGTGGTTGGTAGAAATCTTCTTGATTTCGTAGAATTTATTAAATATTGTCTAAGTATCAATAAACCAGTTACTATTTGTGATATTGGATATGCAAATGGAGCTGATAAAGCTTTAGTATCTTTAATAGATAGTAATGATTTATATATGTCTCTTGCAGGTTATGCTAGTTGGAATATTCCTTGTAATTCTTTAGGAACTGCAATACCTATGGGAATTAAATATATTTATCCTCATGACAAGAAAAAGTTTGATGATTTTTTAATGCATCGTTTTGTTGAAGACATTTTATATTGTGGATTAAGCAGAACTATTTTAAGAAAAAAATATTGTAACGAGTCTACAGGTTTTACTATATATGATACCAAAGGGCAAAGAAATGAAACATTTTTATCTTTCACAAAAAAAGTTTTAGAAGAAAATTTAAATGAATTTACTCCTCATTTAAAAAACAGATTTAAAATTTTAGATATGTATTTTCCTTGGAGTAGAACTTATGAAATTGGTTTAAAAGTGGAGGCTGTCGAAAAAAATGGCTAATTATAATTTAATTGATTATGATAATTGTATTACTAACCTTACAAGTTCTATTGAAAAAAATTTCAATTTACCTCCTAGTTACAAAACATTAAAAGTTGCTGATGAATTATTAAAAGAAAAAGACTATAAAAATGTAATTGTAATGATTTTTGATGGAATGGGTAGTGCTATCATTCAAAAAAATAATGCAGAAAGTAATATTCTATTTAAAAATAAAGTTGCTGATTTCAAATCTACTTATCCTCCAACAACAGCTAATTGTACAACAGCTTATTTATCAGGAAAAAATCCAATAGAAACAGGATGGCTTGGATGGAGTAGTCACTTTGAAAGTTTAAATCTTTCTATAGATAATTTTACTAATGAATTATCGGACACTAAAGAAAAAATTTCCGGAGCTAATATTGCTAATGATTTGCTTGGATATGAAGAACTTGGAAATAAAATTACTAAGGCAAACCCAGATGTTAAATATTATAAAATTGGTCCTAGATATTTTCCTTATAAATATTTTTCTTTTAGACAACTTGAAAGCCGTCTTTTAAAAATATGCAATGAACCTGGGAAAAAATATATTTATGTTTATCATGATAATCCAGACCATTATATGCATGAAGAAGGAACACAAAATCTAGGAGTTGAAAATATATTAAAAAATATTTCGAAATTTTTAACTAGATTTGAAAAAAGATGCACTGATACAATTGCTTTTATTAGTGCTGATCATGGTCAAATTGATGTTAATGAAATAGCTTTTTATACTTATTATGATTTGATGAGTTGTTTAAAAGCCTATCCTACTTGTGATTCAAGAACTCCTTTTTTCTTCGTAAAAGATGATAAAAAGGAACAATTTAAAGAATTATTTAATAAATATTTTTCATCTTATTATGATTTATTAACTAAAGAGCAAGTTAAAGAAATGCATATTTTTGGTTATGGAAATCCACACCCATTATTTGATAGTCTTCTTGGTGACTTTATTGGTATTGCTAAAAGTAACTACTATTTTTCTTTTGCTCCAAATGGTCATCATTTTAAAGGACATCATGCAGGACTACTAGAAGATGAAATAACTATTCCTTTAATTGTAATAAAAAAATAAAAGTTAATTCTTATATGTTAACTATATATTCTTTTATTTTAAAAGAATATAGTGTAAAATATTATGGATAGTTAGGAGAAATGCTAATGAATGATATTCTAAATAGTTTCTTCAATGGCGAATGTTATAATGCCTATGAATATTTTGGAGCTCATCCTTATAGGGATGGTTATATTTTCCGTCTTTACGCACCTAATGCTAAAGAAGTAGAAATAATTGGCGATTTTAATTCTTGGAGTGGTGAAAATCACAAAATGAAAAAAATTGATAAAAGAGGAATATTTGAACTATACATAAAAGAAATTACTAGTGATTACCAACTTTATAAATTTAATATATTAACAAAGAAAAACATTTGGATAAAAAAAGCAGATCCTTATGCTTTTTTTAGTGAACTTAGACCTAATACTTCTAGTAAAACTTTTGATGTTACTCAATATACTATTAATGATAGTAAATGGCTTTCTAAACGAAATAAATGTCTTAACAAGCCTTTAAATATTTATGAATTACATTTAGGATCTTTTATCCAGAAAAAAGATGGAACTTTTATGTCTTATGAAGAAATGGCTTCTTATATCATTAAATATGTTAAGAAACATCATTTTACTCATATTGAGGTTATGCCTCTTCTTGAAGGTCCACTTGACATGTCTTGGGGATATTTATGTTCTTCCTATTTTGCAATAACTTCTCGTTATGGAAATCCTATTCAATTAAAAATTTTAATTGAGAAACTCCATCAAAATAATATTGGAGTTATTATGGATTTTGTTCCTCTTCATTTTATTAAAGATAATTTTGCCCTTTCTAAATTTGATGGTTCTTATCTTTATGAATCAGATAATAAAGACAAGCGTGAATCACAATGGGGATCATATTTATTTGATTATAGTAAAAGCCATGTTATGAGTTTTATGTTATCAAGCATTTGCTTTTTTCTAAATGTATTTCATGTTGATGGTATTCGTTTTGATGCAATTAGCAATATGATTTATGTAAACGGAAATAAAGACTTAGGACTTAATGAGCCAAATATTAATTGGATTAAAAAATCAAATGATATTATTTCTAGATTATATCCTAACGTTATGCTTATTGCTGAAGATAGTAGTGATTTTGGAAAAGTAACTAAGCCAACTTTTGAAGATGGATTAGGTTATGATTATAAATGGGACCTTGGATGGATGAACGACACTTTAAAATATGTGCATGAAGATCCTTATTGGCGAGGAGAACACTTAAATTATATAAATTTTTCTATGTATTATTTCTTTTCAGAAAAATTTATGCTTCCATTTTCTCATGATGAAGTAGTTCATATGAAAGGTTCTATCATAAATAAGATTTTTGGGTCTTATGAACAAAAATTTCAAACATTAAGAACTCTTTATACTTATATGTTTACTCACCCTGGAAAAAAATTAAATTTTATGGGCAATGAACTTGCTATGTTTGATGAATGGAATGAAAATAAGCCTTTAAACTTTGATATATTAAAATATCCAATTCATGATGCTTTTAATAAATATTTTATTGCATTATCTAAAATATACAAAAATGAACCTTGCTTATATAAAGATGAATACAATCCTTCTTTGTTTCATTGGATAAGCTGTGATAATAAAAACAATGTATTTATTTTTGAAAGATTTTATAAAAATGATGCTATTGTTGTTATTTTAAACTTTTCTACTATTCAATATGATTACTATTGCTTTGATGTGACATATAAAGGCAAATATATTGAAATATTAAATAGTGATGATTATAAATATAATGGCTATGGTTGTATTAATAACTATGATATTTGTTTAAATGAAAATAACCAAATAGGTATTAAAATTCCAAGCCTTGGAGCTATAATATTAAAATTTGTTAGATAGGAGAATTATTATGGTATTAGTTGATATGTTTGAAAATGAAGACACTTTTGTCCAAATTTATGAAAGAAGAATAATTCAAAAATATGGTCGTTCAGTAGAAAAAGCACATCGTTTTGAAAAATATGATGTCCTTGGAGGAATGATTAGAGATTATGCTTCTATGTTTTGGAAAGAAAGTAAAGATAAAATAGATAAATCAGAGCAAAGACAAATGGTTTATTTCTCAATGGAATTTTTACTTGGAAGAATGATGAGAAATAATCTTCTAAACCTTGGTGTTTTTGATGTTGCTAAAAATGGTCTTGCAAGACTTAATATTGATATTGAAGACTTAATCAATATTGAACATGATGCTGGTCTTGGCAATGGCGGACTTGGGCGACTTGCTGCTTGTTTTATGGATTCTCTTGCTTCATTACAACTTCCAGGTCATGGAAATACTATTCGTTATAAATATGGCTTTTTTAGACAAAAAATATTAAACAATAAACAAATCGAAATTCCTGATAATTGGCTTGAAATTTGCTATCCTTTTGAAATTAGAAAACCTAAGCATGCCATTACTGTAAAATTTTATGGTAATGTTGTTTCTCGTCAATTTGGTAATGATGGTCGTTTTGTTTTTGAACTTGAAAATGCTGAATGTGTAAAAGCTGTTCCATATGATATGCCTATGATAGGTTATGGTGGAAAAGTTGTAAATACTTTAAGATGTTGGTCAGCAGAACCAGATATAGAAGCTTTGCCAAAGCATAAAGATTTTGGAACTTATCTTCAAGAATGTGATGAAATATCTCAATCTTTATATCCTGATGATTCTACTGAACATGGAAAATTATTGCGTTTAAAGCAACAATATTTCTTTGTTTGTGCAGGAATTAAAGCTCAAGTTAAAGCGCATCTTCGAAAATATAAAACTATTCATAACATTCATGAAAAACTTGTATTTCAATTAAATGATACTCATCCTGCCATTGCTGTTGCAGAAATGATGCGTATCTTGTTAGATGAATTTTTCTTAGAATGGGATGAAGCTTGGAAAATTACTTCATCTATGATGGCTTATACAAATCATACAATCTTATCTGAAGCTTTAGAAAAATGGCCAGTTGCCTATATTAGAACTTTACTTCCACGTATATATATGATTATCGAAGAAATTAATCGTCGTTTTATTATTTTTGCAAGAAATGAAGGCGTTGATGACTTAAAAATTCAAAAAATGATGATTATTCGTGATGGACAAGTTCATATGGCAAATCTTGCTATTATTGGTTCTTATAGCGTAAATGGTGTGGCTGCACTTCATACGGAAATTTTAAAGACTCAAGAAATGAGTGAATTTAATGCTTTATATCCAAATAAATTCAACAATAAAACTAATGGTGTAACTCATAGAAGATGGTTAGCTTATAGTAACCCTCAACTTTTAGCTTTTTTAAATAAACATTGTAATGGAAATATTATTGAAAATATTAATTTATTAGAAAATTTAATGGAGAAAGTTGATGATATAAATGTTCAAGATGAATTCTTAAACATCAAGAAAGAAAGAAAACAAATACTTGCTAATTTCATTAAAGAAAGAAATGATATTGATATAGATATTAATTCCATTTTTGATGTACAAGTAAAAAGATTACACGCATATAAAAGACAAATGTTAAATTGTATGCATATTATTTATTTATATCAACAATTAAAAACTAATCCAGATTTTAAAATGTATCCTCGTACATTTATTTTTGGAGCTAAAGCAGCACCTGCTTATTATTTTGCTAAAAAAGTTATTGAATTAATTAATTGTATGGCTAATAAAATTAATAATGATGAAACTGTTAATCAATATTTAAAAGTAGTATTTATTGAAAACTATGATGTTTCTTCTTCAGAAATCATTGTACCTGGTACTGATGTAAGTGAACAAATTTCTCTTGCTGGAAAAGAAGCCAGTGGAACTGGTAATATGAAATTTATGGCTAATGGTGCTATTACTTTAGGTACTCTTGATGGGGCTAATGTGGAAATTGCTGAACTTGTTGGTGATGAAAATATTGCAATATTTGGATTAAGAGCTAATGAAGTTAACAATTTAAAACAACAAAATACATATTCTTCATTAAGTGTTTATGGTTCTAATCCTATTATTAGAAACATCATAAATTCTTTGCAAGATGGTAC
>CAKPXW010000003.1 GCA_934202505.1 uncultured Bacilli bacterium
GTTGGCGGAATTATGTGCCTAATTTATTGGATAAAATATCTTATTGATTTATATAATCTTATGAAAATAAGTAAAGAAAGTGATAAAAAACAAAATGAAAACATTGAAAGTTAAAATTGATCATCTTACTAAAGAAGCAATAGGAGTTGCTCATATTGAAAAGAAACCTTTTTATATAAAATATGCTATCGATAATGAATATATCGATGCTATCATTGATTATGAAGGAAAAAAACAGGTTTATGGAACTATAAAAGAAATAATAGAACCTGCTCCTTTTAGATGTGATCCTAAATGTAATGTTTATTATAAATGTGGTGGTTGTCATCTTTCTCATATGAATTATGGAACTCAATTATTTTTTAAACAACATCAAGTAAAAAAAGTATACTCACTTGTGGGTTTTGATAAGATTAATGTTTATCCATGTGAAGGAATGAAAAATCCTTATTTTTATCGTAATAAAGTGCAAGTACCTGTTGGTAAGAAAAACGGAAAAATCATTGCTGGCTTTTTTAAAGAAAACACTCATGAAATTATTCCTTATGATAATTGTCTTGTTCAAGATGAATTATCTAATAAAATAATTAAAGAAGTTTGCTATGCTATGAAAGAAAATAGGATAGAACCCTATGATGAAGATGCTAAAACTGGTATTGTAAGACATATTTTAATAAGAAGAGCTGCAAAAGAGACAATGCTTGTTTTAATTACTAAAGTAGATTCTTTTCCTGGAAGAAATAATTTAGTAAATTCTATTAAAAAAAGATTACCTGAAATTACAACTATTGTTCAAAATGTTAATAAAAGAGTAACTAATGTTATTTTAGGAGAAAAAGAAAATATTCTATTTGGTAAAGGATTTATTAAAGATGCTTTATGTGGTATTACATTTAAGATTTCTCCTAAATCTTTCTATCAAATAAATAAATCACAATGTGAAAAATTATATACTAAGGCTATAGAACTTGCTTCTTTAACTGGAAAAGAAACTGTATTAGATGCTTATTGTGGAATAGGTACTATTGGTATGATTGCTTCTAAAAAAGCTAAAGAAGTATATGGTGTAGAAATTGTAGAAGATGCTATTATGGATGCTATAAAAAATGCTAAAGATAATAACATTACTAATTGCCATTTCTATTGTGCAGATGCTGAAGATTTCATTAAAGAAATGAAAGCTAAAATAGATGTAGTATTTGTAGATCCTCCAAGAAAAGGATGTTCTACTTCCTTTTTAAAATCATTAGTATATAATAAACCTAAAAAGATTGTATATATATCTTGTAATCCTGAAACACAAGCAAATGATGTTAAGTATTTAGTTGAACATGGTTATCATTTTGATAGTGTATATCCTTTTGATATGTTTCCTCAAAGCTACCATGTGGAAAGTATAGTGCTACTAGAAAGAAAATAACTAAAATAGAAAAAATAATTTGGCTTTTGAATGCTTTTTAGCAAATGATAGATGCAAAATAATAGACGTTATTAACTAGTAAAAAGCTTGAAACTAAATTGAGACTTTGTTTGGAAAGTGTTATACTAAAACATGATTACACAAAGTGGCTTTATCATGTGAGCAAACTTGTCTAAAAAAAGGAATTGTAAGACTAGTGAATAGGTAAAAATTGTATTGTCAGTCAATCAATGCTAAAATAAATTCAGCAAACTTTGCAAGAATACTATAATAGAAATAATAATAAAAATTTAATTTAATATTGAATAAAAAATAAATGGAGGTCAAAACATGGAAGCTAAAAATCAAGGCGTAATTTACATATTAACAAATCCATCATTTCCAGACTATGTTAAGATTGGATATGCTGATAATGTAAATACAAGATTAAAAGAGCTTAATAGAAGTGAATGCATTCCTTTCGCTTTTAGGCTTTATGCATTTTATAAAGTCAATAAAAGACTTACAGATATGAAGCTTCATCAAATGATAGATAAACTTAATCCAAATCTTAGATCTATTGAAGAATTTAATGGTAAGACAAGGAAACGTGAGTTTTACAATATGTCTCCATCAGATGCTTATTCTATTCTTGAGACTATTGCTCAGATTAACGGATTGGAAGACAATCTGATTTTGGTAGAACCATCTACTAAACAAATGAAAGATGAAGAAGAAGCTGAAATGATAAGATCCAAAAGAACATCTCTTCCAAAATTGGACTGGATGATTGAACAAGGAATTATAAATATCGGTGATGAAATTTGTGTTATTTCACATCCTAGCGAAGTGGCTACTATTGTTGATGGGAAACATGTTAGATATAATGATGAAATGATGTCTATGAACGTCTTTGGGTGTAGGGTTACAGGTTGGTCTTCAATTCAAAGTTATGCTCTTATGAGAAGGGTTAATGACAAAAAAACATTATCTGAACTTAGAGAAGAAAAAATGAAGGCGTTAGGTATGATTGTATAATTTCAGGTAAATTGAAAAACTGTTTTTATAAGAAAAAAATTAAGAATAAATGATTAATTCTATACTATTAGATGAGTGTGAAAATAAAATGTTTTCAATTTAAATTTAATATAAGAAAGTTTATAAAATAAAAATTATTAATATTCATAGAAAATGGAGAAAAAATTAGCAAGTAACTATGGGCTTTGGTAATTGCAACCTAATGCTAGCAAAAAATAATTAATTATTTTTTAATTGCGATATAATTCGTCTATTTAAAATCATTTATTTACGAAATGTAAAATATAACGTTTGGGAGAAAGGTGGTGCTTGGCTTAATGTCGTTTTATGAGACAGTAACTAATATAGAAAAAAAAGAATATATCAAGTTTTTAAGATTGATGGGCTCTTTATCACGACTTTTTTCTAATAATACAAGCCCATATTTAGATTCTAGAGTATGTGAAAATCTGTTCTGTAGATGTTTAAATGCTGAAAATTTAGCAAGAGAAGACTGTACTGCAGACGCAAAAAAAGGAAATATTGGAATTGGAATAAAAACATGGGTTGGAAATTCATATCAAAAAATTGCAGAATTTAATAGAGCAAGACCTGAGTATGCTCATTTAGAAGAAACACAAAAAATAATTAGAATTTCTGAATTACGAAATGAAAGAATTGAATTTACATTAAGAGCTCATGGACTAAAAGAGTTGATTTATCATGCAATTGTTAGAGAAGAGGGAAAAATTAAAATTTATGAATGCCCACTTGATAAGATAGAAATTGAAAGTATTATTATTGATTCGCAAACAGATAAATCGATATATTTTCATGATAATAAAAATAATTATGCATTTAATTTTTCAAAAAGTGTGTTAATGAAAAAATTTAATGATATGGAGTTAAAGGAAGACATTAATGTTGAGATTTTGGATAACCCATATGATTTATTAGCCAGCGTTCTTTTAAATGATAATCCTTCTGCTTTAGCCACAAACGCATATAATTGTGCTATAGAATATATAAAACCACATAAGAATGAGTATCCTTTTATTTTCTTAAGATTATATGCTTATCAAAATGGTGCTATTAATAATAAATATGTTCCATCAAAAAGTGGACTTAATCAATGGAATGCTGGTGGAAGAAAAAGAGATAAAAATGAAGTATATATTCCTATTTCTAGTGAAGATCGTAGAAGAAATCCTAATTTCTTTCCATCAAGAGATACACCTTTTAAACTGATTTTACCAAATGGAAAGTTTTTATCAGCAAAAGTATGCCAAGATAATTCTAAAGCATTGATGAGTAATCCTAATAATGCACTTGGTGAATGGATCTTAAGAGAAGTTTTTAATTTAGCTGAAGGTGAATTATTAACATATTCTTATTTGAGAAGAATTGGCATTGATTCAGTTAAAATTGAAAAGATAAATGAAAGCACGTATAAAATTAATTTTGCATTGCTCGGAGCATATGAAGAATGGATGCAAAATTATCGAATTGAGGATTATGAATAAAAAAATATAAAATGCAGCACGCTGCATTTTATTGGAGGACATGTAGTATGAAGAAATTAAAATGTGCATCTTTTTTTGCTGGAGTTGGAGGCATTGATTTAGGATTTGAAGAAGCTGGTTTTGAAACAATATATGCAAATGAAATCGATCCTAACCCAGTTAAAACATTCGAAAAAAATTTTAAAATTAAAGTGGATTGTCGTGACATTAATGATGTTAAGAGTGAAGATATACCTAATTTTGATGTTATGATAGCTGGATTTCCTTGCCAAGCATTTTCTGTTGCTGGATATAGACAAGGATTTAATGATGAAAAAGGAAGAGGAATATTATTCTTTCAATTAGCTAGAATTTTTCGAGATAAAAAACCACAAGCAATATTTTTAGAAAATGTTAAAAATTTAGTTGGACATGATAAAGGAAAAACATTTAAAATCATTATTGAAGCTCTTGAAAGTGAAGGGTATTTTGTAAAATATTCTGTATTAAACACAATGGAATATGGAAATATTCCTCATAATAGAGAAAGAATATATATTGTTGCATTTAGAAATAAAGATACTTACAAAGAGTTTGAATTTCCAAAACCAATTATCCTAAAAAAAACATTAGTATCTTATATTAATTATGAAGAAAAAGTAGATGATTCATTTTATTACACTAAGGACAATTTTAAACATTATGATGAGCTGTTAAATTCAATTATTCGTAAAGATACAATTTATCAATGGAGAAGAGTCTACGTAAGGGAGAATAAAAGCAACGTTTGTCCAACTTTAACAGCTAATATGGGAACTGGCGGGCATAATGTTCCGTTAGTCCTTACAAGATATGGAATTAGAAAATTAACACCAAATGAATGCTTTGCTCTTCAAGGATTTCCTAATAATTATATTTTACCAGATAACGTATCTAAAACTTGTTTATATAAACAGGCAGGTAATTCTGTATCCGTAACAGTGATTTCTAGAATTGCTAAAAATATGTTAAAAGCAATTGAAAAAACTAGAAAATAATAATTATTTATTTCAGATTGATGCATTGCAATTTTTATAAAATCATGTATTACTTAATCTAAAAATTTAAAATAATGAAAAATCATAAAAATAGGAATTTTCGTAAGAGAAAAATTCTTTTTTTCGCTTAGAAAATTGTATTTAGAAGTAAAAAAAATAAAAAAACTGCCAAAAAGGCAGAAAAGAATAATGAAAAGATAAAAGATTAGTATTTTTCTTTTATATCATCAGATATCATAATTCCATTTTTACAAAAAGGAATAAGGTTTTCATCTTTGTCAAAGAATTTTTAACATAATTAAAATTATAAGGTTCAGTTTTTATATCATTTTAAATAGTATCAACATATTTATTTAGGAATACTTTGCTTTAACATCAATAGGAATATTGAAATTATTATGTTTTTCTTTTTTACAAAAGGTAGCATTCTTCTAATATGCTTTATAATATCGCTATCTTTTTAATCTTTTTGGAATATAACACAATGTGATTAACTAAGAAAAATGATTAATTTTCAGCATTTGACAAAGTTATATCATAATCAAATGATCTGAGTAAATCTCTTAATGAAAGATAATTGGGTTTTCTTAGCAAAATGGTTATTTTATTAGTTTAGAATTAATCATGTTATAAAACTATAGTATCTAATTGCGTTTTTTATTTTTAAAATATGTATAACTGTTTTTCTGCTTTTGGTCATAAACATAAATTGCTATTATTTATTAAAATAATGAGCAAATTTTGTCGAATAATGTGTTTTTATAATTGTAATAGATTAATAAAAGAATGAAAGAGGAGAAAAAAATTACATATTAATGTAATTCTTGCATACTGATTATGGAATTATTAAAAATAGAACTATGTGGTAATGACAATTGGGCTAAATTAAGGCTTAACGATAATTGGAATGTTATAAAAGCTAATCCGAATTTTTTATACAAAGAAATAATGGATACAATTTTGGATAAAACAAATATTTATTATTATGCGACTCAAAGAAAAACAAGCAAAACTTTAAGTGATGCAAGAAAAGATGTAAAACGTGCTATAAAGAATGGAACAATACATATTTCAATGAAAATGATTATCGAAAAACTAGGCTTTACTAAAGAAGAAATTAATATATCTAATACGCGTCTTCATGGTGACATAGGAGAATTAGTAATGGCAAATTTTATCGACAAATTTTGTGATCCGTCTACAATTATTTGTAAAGTTTCACTTAAAACAAGTCCAAGGATGTCCGCTTATGGAAATGATAATTTATTTTATGATTTTCAAAATAAAATATTATATTATGGTGAAGCCAAATTCTACGAACGTGTAAAAGATGCTTTAGATAATGCTGTATTTAGTTTAAATAAACATTCCAATGGAGAATTAAGTTACATTTATAATTCAACAAATAATTTAAAATCGTCCACTAAAAAGGAATTAAAAATAGTAGAAAAAAAGTTTGAAAAAATTTCATTGAATGACGTGTCTATTGCAAATATTATTTTTATTATGAATGAGGATTTATATTTAAAAAGTAATTATGAAGAATTACTAAAAGAATATAAAAGCAAGCTTAATAATTGTATACTTGTAGTTTTTCCTATTCTATCAAAAAAAGATTTTTTAAATTATTTTAAGGAGAATATCGAACTATATGAATGATGATTTTTGCAATGTATATAAGTATTTGGATGATAAATTAAAAATAGAACGAAGTATTATATTAAAGCAATTTTTATTGTATAAAGATAATAAACAACTATTAGAATTTTTTGATTTGGATATGTATGATTTAGATAAAAATAATGAAAATACATTTTCCATTATAAATGATATAGTTAATAGGTCATTAATAGATGAAAATATAGTATTAACGAATGAACAAAACGAAATAATTGACATTTTATCCAGTAAAAGTCTTTTTTTAAGTGCTCCAACAAGTTTCGGGAAAACGTTTGTTATATTGGAATATATAATGAGATATCGTGAGAAACTTAATAATATAATTTTTATTGTACCGACTATTGCTTTAATGAATGAATTATTAAAAAAAGTATATAAATTATTTGGAGATAAATATAATATTTGTATTAATAGTTCAGAATCTTTAGAAGAAAAAAACATTTTTATATTTGTTCCAGAAAGAAGTGATCGGTCATTTATTGAAAAAATAAACCCTATTGAAATAGACTTTTTGATAATAGATGAAATTTATAAACTTCAAGGTTCAAAGAAAGAATTATCAACTGATGATAGATTAATATTAATGAACAAAATATATTTAGATTTGGTAAAAAAAGCAAAAAAAGTAGCATTATTAGGACCTTTTATTAATAATGTTGAATTTGATAAAACAAATCTTGATATTGTTAAATTTTATTCTAATTTTTCACCTGTGTATAATGACATAAAATACATTAATAAGGATGAATGGATTAATTATATTGAATATAGTTGTTCACAGTTGATTTATTTTCATTCTCCAGAAAGTATCTATAAAAATATAAAAATTTTATTAAATAAATATCAAATTAACTGTTACTATGAGCAATTATATAGAAAAGAAATTGAATATTTAAGTTCCTATGTAAGCTCTAGTTGGTATATAACTGAATTACTAAAACGTGGAATAGGCGTTCATCATGGTAAAATTCCTATGTTTTTAAGAAAATTTTATGAGACAGAATTTAATGCAGGTAATCTAAAAATACTACTTTGTACAAATACACTAATGGAAGGGATAAATACACCAACAAATAGAATGATTGTCGTTGATGATCCAGGAGGAGCTTTTGAATTGTATAATTTGATTGGAAGAGTTGCAAGACTTAATCCTCAAAAACCATTAATAGGAAAAGTATATATTTGTAATAAAAAATTGAAAGAGAAATACAATGACACAAATAGTTGGAGAAAACTAACAATAATTGCAGAAAAAGAGATAGCAGATTCAGAAGATGAAATGTTATATTTTAATACTTTATCAATTAATAAAAATATGAATGAATTATATAATTCAAAGAAAGATTATTTAGTTAATTATTGTCACGTAAATCTTGATGATATAAAAAATAAAAATTTAAAATTTAATGTTTTGTATATTTTTTTTAAAAATAATTATATAGATAAATTATTAAATGTAAGTCATTTTCAGGAATGTGTTGATTATAGTATAGAATTGTTATTGAATATTTCTAGAGAGTGGAAAACTGATAGGTTTGAAAATTTAGAATGTAAATATAATTATTTACCATATAAACATTATATTACATCTTTATTATTTGGAAAGTCATTGAATGAATTAATTAGAGATTTTAATGAAAGATATAATGTAACTAATAATCAAGAAAATATAAACAAATTTGTGGATAGAATTTATAATATGGACAAAGCAATTAAATTCAAAATGGCGAAAATTGTTGATTATATTGATGTTTCTACAATTGACATTACAAAAAATACTTATTTAAATCATTTTTATGCAAAAATAAAGAACTATAATGATAATGCGATTGGTATGAAAATATTAGATGACTTAGGCATTGAATCAAAAGATAGTAAAAACATATTAAATATTTTAAATTATCATGATAATGATAAAATTTCTACTTCAAAAATGATAAATGATATTAAAAAAAATAAAAATTTAATATTAAATAAATTGATAAGTCCTTTTTCAAAATCAAATATTAATTCTTTATTTGATGAATATACAAAAAAACACAAGCAGTAAATAAGCTAATTATGAAATGATCATTATTAATTAGACATGTAGCTTAATAAAAACTGTATACACATGAGATATATATTTAATCTAAACACTATGAATAAATGTTTTGACAGCAAAAATCAAATAAAAAAGCATTTCAAGTATTAGTGTAGTAAGAATAACAAATTTATAGATTTACTATTGTACTAGCAGGAGACTGAGCGATGAAAGATTTTAATCATTCAAATCAAATAAACAAATCATATTATAATAATGATATTTCTAATTTTCTATGCGATAATCCAGATGAAATATTAGGTTCTTTATTAAATTATAATTCAAAATGTGGATTAAATTGCTCACAGGAACAAGCTGAGGCTTGGAAGCAACAAATATTCTTTCTTCAAAATAAATTGAAAAATAGTATGTATTCAGGACAAATTATTTTTGAATATAATATTGTCCGTTTAGGAAAAAGAATAGATGTAGTTTTACTTATAAAACACATTGTCTTTTTGCTTGAATTTAAGAATGGTGCTACAAGATATCTTGCCAGAGACGCTGAACAAGCTGAAGATTATGCAATTGACATCAAAAATTTTCATAAGGAATCAGAAAAATTATATGTTTGTCCTATTTTAATTGCCACTAATGCAGAAAATAGAAAAAATATCATTGATAACTATGATAATATGCAAATACAATTACAGTATGCAAATGATAACACGTTCATGAATTGTATAAAAGATGTTTGCAATAAATATGGAACTGATGAAAAAATTGATTTTACAAAATGGTATAATAGTCAATACTGTCCAACTCCTACTATTATTGAAGTTGCTATTGCTATGTACAAATATCATACAGTTGCTGAGATTGCTCATTCTGAGGCAGGGCAAGAAGACATAGATGCTTGTGAAAAAAAGATTAAGGAAATTATTGAATATTCAAAAATTAATCATAAGAAATCAATTTGCTTTATTACAGGAGTCCCTGGAGCTGGTAAAACTCTTATTGGTCTTGATTTAGTAGCAAATAATTTGAATGTAGAAAAAAACATTAAATCTGTTTACTTGTCAGGAAATGGATCTTTAGTTGCCGTTTTAAGGAAAGCACTAATAGAAAATGAATTGGATAGAAAGAATAAAATAAGTAAAGAAAAGCTATCTATAAACAAAAGAAAAGAGATAAATGCTGGAGTAAACACATTTATTCAAGAAGCATATAAATTTCGTAAAGATAATATAAGCAATTTAGATAATGAAGATTATGAACCACCTGAAAATGTAATTATATTTGATGAAGCTCAAAGATGTTGGAGCAAAAGTAAATTAACAAATTGGACTAAAAAGAAGATTGGCAAAGATATTACTGTAAGTGAACCAAATTATTTTATTCAAATTATGAATAAAAGGAAGGATTGGGCAGTAATTATATGTTTGGTCGGACTTGGACAAGAAATTTATGACGGAGAAGTCGGCATTAATGAATGGTTCAGATCAGCTATTCAAGACTTTGATGACTGGGATATTTACTATTCTTCTAAACTATTTTATCGATCAGAAGATAGAAATATTGATAAATCTTTAATCATGAGTTTTCCAAGAGTTCACATGATTGATGAACTTCATTTGTCTACATCTGTTCGTTCATTTAGAAATGAAAAACAAAGCAGTTTTGTTGACAATATTTTAGGTAATAATACAATCAATGCTAAGAAAATATATAATAAAATAAAAAAAGAATATCCAATTGCTATAACAAGGGACATAAAAAAGGCAAAAAACTACATAAGAAATAAAGTTCATGGAAGCCAAAGATGTGGAATTGTCGCTTGTAGTTCTGCACAAAGGCTTAAACCTGAAGGAATTTTTGTTACTACAAATATAGATGTTGAAAAATGGTTTTTATCGCCAAAAGAAGATTTAAGGTCTTCTAATGTAATGGAAATTGTGGCTAGCGAGTTTAAAGTACAAGGACTTGAAATTGATTATAGTGTTGTATGTTGGGATGCTGATTTACGTAGAGAAGGAAATGGGTGGGGTTATTATAACTTTAAGGGAACAAAATGGCAAAAAAGAAAAAATCAAGAACAACAAAGGTACCTTTTAAATGCATACAGAGTTTTATTGACCAGAGCAAGACAAGAAATGGTTATCTTTGTACCAGAAGGCGTTGATGAAGAAATTGATCCAACTAGGAACAAAATCTATTATAATGAAATTTTTAAGTATCTTCATGAAAGTTGTGGAATAGAAGAACTATAAAAAAATCAAACGTCAAAGTTAATATTAGATTTATTCAATATTAAAACATATAATATTTTTAAATTCTATTAAGAAAAGTATAGTATATAAGCAAGTACCAATAAAAAATATTATTAAATATCATACGCACAGATTGGTAGTTTATTTGAAAAAATATCAAAAACCACATTATAGTGAATTTTTATTGCTTATTTTGCCTAATTCATATTTATAAAGAATATTAATATAATTGTTCAAAAAGAATTATAGATAAATTGTGTGACATATAGAGTTAGATGATATTAATTAATATGTGATTTTAAATGGGTTTATCATTTTCATCTAAAAACAATCTATAAAGAGGAATGTTAAGAGAGTCTGCTATTTTTATTAATACATCAATTGTTGCTGCATGTGTTCCTAGTTCAATTCTTCCATAATATGCTCTTGAAATACCAGTATATTCTTCCATTTCAGCTTGAGTATAGCCAGTTTCTTCCTTTCTAATTCGAGCTATATTTTGACCTAATTTGTATCTATAATTTTTATTTTTATCTTGTCGAACTCTAGCCATTAGATGCACCTTCTTTTAAATATATTTTATCATAATTTTATATATAACGCTATATATGACGTTGAGATATATATTAAATGTTGTAAAATATAATTGCATGAGGTAATCCTGTATGCATTTAAAGCTACTGCTTGGCTAACAAAATGAAGCAGAGAAATGGAGACTCAAATATGAGCAAAAATAATAAAATGGAACTAAAGTTTAAGGTTTCAAGCTTTAGAAAGATTCCAAATCCTTACATTAAATCTAATAATGTAGGCGAAACCAAACCGGAGATGTATGTGTTGATTTGTGATGTTAAAGATTTACCTACAGACATTCCAATGGGAACAAATCCAAGAATGCAAAATGAAAAAACGAAAGTGGCAAAAAAAATTCAAGCATCATTGACTAACCATACGGAAAGAAATTTTTATTTGTTGAATAGAGGTATCTTACTTTCTGCTAAGTCTGTATCCTATAACAATGAAGAGAATGTTGTTACTGTCTTATTCGAAGATTTAAGCGTTCACGGAAATGTTGATGGTGGACATACTTATACTATTATTAAAAATTGTTGTGATCAATTAGAGCCAGGAGAACAATTTGTAAAAATTGAAGTACTAACTGGCATTGAAGATATGTTTGAACAATTGGCTGCTGCTAGAAATACATCTGTTCAAGTTAATGATCAATCAATTGCTGAACTTGAAAACAGATTCGAATTAATAAAAGATGCCTTTAGAAATGAAAGATTTTATAACGATATCAGTTATAAACAAAATGACATCAAAAGAATTGATGTATCTGACATTTTAGCTATTTTAAATTTATTTAATATAGATAGATATCCAACGGATAAATTAAATCCTATGCCATTGGTTTCATATGCTAGTAAAAAATCATGTAGCGATTATTATATTGATGAACATAAAAAGCACGAAAAGGATCAAACACAAAATCCTTATTATAAGATGAAAAGCATCATGCCAAAAATAACTGAATTATACGATCAATTAGAAACAAGAATGCCTGAATTTTATAAAGGTGAAGCAACTGGTGTAAAAAAATATGGCTCAATTACTGGTGTTTCAATGGTAAAACCAGGTAAAGAAAAATATAAATCAAAATTTTATGAATATGATATGGATTACAGTACTCCAAACGGTTTTATCTATCCGATTTTAGGCGCTTTTAGAGCTTTAGTAAGAGAAAAGGATGGAAAGTATGAATGGATTAAAGATCCGATTCTTGTTTTAAACGAATTAGGAAATAATTTAGTTGCTAGCACTATTCAAATGTCACGTGATTTAGGAAATAATCCTAATGCAACAGGAAAAAACAGTAATCTTTGGCAAACATTATTTATGCAAGTCAAGATGACTACGATGACAGCTAGTTTTTTGTGAGGTAATGTAGTATGATTCCCATTGATGAAGTTTTATCTATTTACAAGGAATCTCAAATTGATGATTTCTTAAAAAAATATACAGGATTATCATTAAATGAAAAAAATTTATCTTATGAAAAAATTAAGAAAAATTATAAATTTCTTGGTAATAGTAGTTCAAATGGTTCAAATGTTGGGCAACTTACAAGTGGTGAAAAAGGTCTAGTAGAGAGAATAACAAATGCAATTGATGCTGTAATTGAAAAGCAAAAAAATAAATGTGGTATTGTATCTGCTAAAGATTCACTTGCAATAATAAAAAAAGCATTTCCAAAGTATTATGAAAATATGATTGATGTTATTAATGATAATGCTGAAAAATCATTTGCAAAGGATGCAGAAAGTCAGGTTATTTTAGCTGTAAACGATGGTTCAAAATCAAACAAGCCGACTTTTGATGTAATTGATAAAGGGACAGGCTTGTTAGGCTCTGAATTTGAAAGTACAATTTTATCTATTAATCATGGTAATAAACTTTCAAGAGAAAAATCTTATTTGATAGGAGCATTTGGGCAGGGTGGTTCAACATCTTTGCCCTTCACATATGCGACAATAATTTTATCAAAGAAAGAAAATAGATTCTTTTTTACAATAATTAAAATGGTCGAATTAATTGATTATAAAAACATGGTATATGTATATTTTACATTGAATGATCAAATCCCCGAATTAAACTGTAATGATTTTACTTGTGATGATAATTATTTAGAGGATTTTGTTAATCAAAGTGCCTCAGGAACATTAGTTAGAATGGTTGAAGCAGAGATTTCAAAAAGATTTAGAGATAATGAAGCCACTAAACCAGGTATGTTGGCAGATTATTTAAATACTGAATTATTTAATGTTGGGTTACCTGTTAAAGTAATAGAAAATAGAATAAGTTATGTTTCAAATGTTCACTTGCAAAATAGATCTATTTATGGAACTCAACTCAAATTAAAGACTTCAAAAAAATATGTAAAAAAAGATTATTGTGGAACTATTAAGATAGAGCATAATAATAGAACATATAATATCGATTATTATACACTCCTTCCTAGTGATGAAGATAAATGGGGAAGCGAATCAGAATGTAAAAAAGTTTTTGAGCAATTTAATGCGTATTATGATCCAATAATTTATACAGTAAATGGACAAACTATTACAACTGAAAGATATACAAAGTTGAATAATGCTGGCTTGAATTTTTTAAGATATAGGTTATTAGTAGTCATTAATTTGGATATTTTAGAAACTGAAAAATATAAATTTTTTACTACAGATAGGGCTAGAATTGTTGAAAGTGATTTAACAAAAGGCTTTTTAGATAAAGTTATAAAAGCATTAGCTTCAACCCAAAAACTAATTGAAATTAACGGCATAGTTGGCGAAAAATCTATTTCATCTTCTATAGATCAAAATTTGCTTGATGAAGTCTCAAAACAAGTTAAAAATGAATATAGTAAATTTTTAAAATCAGGTACAGTCATTCCAGGAAGAAATGGCAGACATTTTGAACCAACGCCAGAAGAAATATATGAAGATCATATTGTTACTTTAGAATTAACATCATCAAAACGTGAATTTTGTAAAGATGAAAATATAATATTTGTTATTACCACTAAAGCTCAAAAGCATATTAATGAAGAAGCAATTATTAGTGGATTCTTAAATGATAGATGTTTTAATGATTTGCAAAGAAATTTTATGAATGGTAGAATTCAATATTCTATAAATGCTGGCTCTCTTAAACCTGGAATTTATACAATTCAGTTTATTTATTTCAAAAATAATATAACAACAATGGAAACTGAAAAAATTGTGTTTGAAATAAAAAATGAAAAATCTTCTGATAAAGAAAAAAATATGCAAACAAAGAGCTTAGACTTAAATATCATTATTGTTGATGAGGCTACTTTGATTTGTGATATTGCTAGAGATAAAGTAAATAAAAAAATTGATATAAAATTATGTCTTGATTCAGATCAACTAAGAAGTGAAGTTTATGGTTTATCTGCTTCAAGCGACCAAATATTAAAGATTAAAAATCAAATAATTAAACCAATTGTTTTATTCTCATTATTCTATGGTGAAGCTTATGATGAAATTGTAAATGATGAAGATAAGAACAAAGTTATTTTATCTTTTATTAAAGCATTTGTAAGTTCAATAATAATTAACTAATGGACAAGGAGAATTTTATAGCTACAATTCTCCTTTTTCGTAGTGTGACGAGTATGTCATAACTATAAGTTGAAAGTCCAAATAGGGGTGTATTTGTCACGAACCAGATAGCAACTTGCAAAACGTTAATCAGTGATGACACATGAAAAGAATAAATAGTAAAATCGTGGTCCAACGGACAGAAATTTAAGCCAAAGACTTGCTAAAATGGGTAAGTTGCCAAAAAACAAGAGCATCAAATCTTATGAAATGTAGTCTCAATAAGAATTAATCAACAAAAACAGTATGTTCAAGAAAATGGCACGATGTGGTATGAGAGGGAAAATTTACATTTTTTTTCTACTCGATTTTTTGAAAATGGTTGACAAAAATTTTTAGATAATTTGTGAGTTCGAGAAAATTTATAACTTTGGTAAAAATCAAATTTGATTTCAAAATAAAATGCTATTTAAAATAATGTGAAATTTTAAAATTAAAAATAATGAGCAAATTTTGTCGAATTATGTGTTTTTATATTTGAATGGGCTTTATAAAACAAAATGAACAGTAAGATTTTCAAAAATTAATACATATTATTTAAGAATAAATAAAGAAGAGTATTTAATAAAAAATATTAAAATGATAATACAAATTAATGTTTGAATATTCTTAAGAAAATTTTAGGTAAACCTAGAAAGGAGAAATTATTGTTAAGTTATTAAATTATATTTAACTGAATAATACAATATTTATGAATAGATTTGAGAAGTTTTTTAATCAAATAGCAAAAGACTTAGATCTTACAGATACTGAAAATGATGCGATTGTTAGTTCATATGAAGCGGTTGGAAATTGTCTTATAGAATCCAAAGAGTTAAAAGAATTTTGTCCTAATGTTTTTCCACAAGGTTCAGTAAGACTAGGTACTGTTGTTAAACCGCTAAAAAGTGATGATTATGATGTTGACTTAGTTTGTGAATTGAATAGCAAATGTTTATCTGCTAAAGAAGTAAAACATATAGTGGGAAATGCTTTAAAAAATAGTAGATATGTTAGTCAATTGGAAAAAGAACATGGTCGTTGTTGGACATTAAATTATAATGCTAATCCTCCATACCATATAGACATTCTTCCAGGAGCGTGTTTACCAAATGATAGAGTAAAAGCAACAAATTTTATTGATAATAGTTATTGTTGGCTTTATACGAATCCTAAAGGGTTTGCTAAATGGTTTTTATCTTTAAAAAAGCAACAATTGAATGAAACATTTAAGGATAGTGTTGAGCCTATTAAAGAATATTCTGGAAAAAGTGTTTTGCAAAGAGCAGTTCAATTAATAAAAAGACATAGAGATGTTTATTTTAAGGAAAATCCAGATGATGGACCTGCTTCTGTAATTATTACTGCATTAACAGGACTTTCATATAATAACGAATCAACTATTGAAGATGTTTTAAAAAATGGACCAATTCAATGGATTTCACATATTGGTTTTAAAGATGACAAATTATCGATTAAAATACCTTCTCTTCCTGATGATGATTATGCAGATAAGTGGAATGAAGAAGGCATGAAATCAGTTAATAATTTTTTAAAGTGGCATCGTCAGCTAATTGAGGATTTAGATAATTTATTTGAAACAAATAGGTATGATAAATTTATCGAAATAGCAAAAAAAATGTTTACAGATTCATCTATTGATAAAGTTTCTAAATCTAATTCAAGGATAACAGATTCGTTAAAAGAATCATTTAATCAAAAAAATCCCATTACAACAAGAGCGTATTATCATCCACTATTTAATCATGCTTTAACATTGCCTACAGGAATTGATTGGCTACCTTCAAAATATGTTAATGTTAAAATATTATGTAGAGTATATGATAATGAAGAATCTGCTAACAATTTTGATGGAAATTATGAATATGAATTTAGTGATTTTTCACCAATTTTAAAAAAACATAAAAATTTAGCTTTTAAAGCTATTATTAATTCATATGATCAAATAGAATATCATGTTAAATGGCAAATTACTAATACTGGAAGCGAAGCCAAAAATGCAAAAAATGGATCTCAATTACGTGGAGAGTTTATTAATGGTGAAAAGTCAAATATGAAAGAATATATCCATACTGAATCCACATTATATGCAGGAACTCATTTTGTACAATTCTTTGTTTTAAGAACAAAGAACGTTAATGGAAAATTACATGAAAATTGCGTTTCAAAATCAAAATTGATAACAATCAATATAGGAGCTATGGAATGAAAAAGCAAATAACTTCAATTATTACAAATTTAATACTCTTTTTAACTGGGATAATTATTATAGCCTTACCTGATCTTATGAAATATATAAATAAAAGCAAATTGTTTTTTGATTTTATAACTTTTTTAAGAGATTATCCTAAATTTAAGTATGTAGTTGGTATTGTTTTTACTTTAGTCGGACTGATAGGAATGATATTTGTAATAATTAGCGCTAATATTGAAAAAAAAGTTTACATTATTCAAAAAGGATTAAAAGAAGACTTTGGTAATATTGATTTGAATTTTAATCAAAACGCTTTTTTTAATCTCAATAAAGTGGTTTATACTAATATTTGTTCTACAAAAACCATGAATAAAACGCTATTAAATGTTGAGAAGAAGAATATATACAATTTTTATGCGATCAATGCTGATAAAAAAGAAATAGCTTTTGTATCAGTTTCTGTATTTCCCTTTATTGTTTATGCAGGATATTGTATTGGTGAAGCAGGGAAAAAAGTAATTTATTATCACTATGATAGAAATCAAAAAAAAGTAAAAAAAATTCCTTATGGAAAGATAAATACTAATCAATTATCTTTAGATGAAGAAATAATTAAAAGTAAGATTAGAACAATATGTATTTCTGTATCATATGAAGTTGATAAAAAAATTGTAAAAGAACAATTTAATGATTCTTCTATTTATTTTTATAAAGCTTCTTCAGTGGGTACTGAATCTATTAAAAATAGAAAAGATATCGAAAAAATTGCGCAACAAATTAGAGACTTTATTAGTGAATCAACTGAAAAGACTAATCTTTTATTGTCATGTCCAGCGGAACTATGTCTTGCAATTGGGCAAAAACTTAAATCTCCTGGATTGCCAACAATTGATGTATACAATTATAATGCTAAGAAATCTTTAAAATGGAATTGGTCAATAACACTTGATGATCAATTTTAATAAAAGATTATTAGATATTAATAGATGTTTTATATAATAAATTTAATACTTTATTTGATAAGCTAGATTCTATTTTTAATGTAAGATCTAGTTTTTATAAATTTAATATTTTTAAAAAAATGAGTCAATTTTCAATACATTACTACAAAGTTAATATTTGTATTTATATTAAAATCACTTATTTAAATAGCTGACAAATTATGGGATTTTATTTATTTTAAGACAAATAAAAACAGTGATTTATCATAAAATAAAATATTTGTAAATTAAATTACATATGATGCTTGATACTCTCGAAGACAGTATCCATAATCTTCTGCTTGTGTTAAATTAATTAATATCATTATTAATTGTGCAATGAAATCAAAAATGACGAAAACAAATTCAATGATATGTCTAACCAATGGTATAAAATTTATTGTATAAATAAAAAGGAAAATTGCAATAATCATAGGAATTGTAATACAAAAATAAATTGGAAAAAAAACTATAATTGATAAAAACTTTATAAAGCATTTTAACAATGATTTTGGCCAATTTAAAAATGTATATTTCATCCTAAAAATGTGATCTTTTATAATAGTTAATTCTAAAGACGTAATTTTTGAATACATTGATATATGCCAACCAACCATATATTTGTAACCTCCATTATAATTTATTTTAAAAGATAGAATTTTTATAGGCTTACTTTTTTATTTAATATTAATTTATTAAAAGATTAAAATGAATTTGTTAAAGCATTTTAATATATTTTTCTTTTAAAGTTTCATACTCTACTTTAGATATAATATTTTCATCTAACAAAACTTTGAGCCTTTTTAACTTTTCAAAAACTTCATCACTTGTTAAGCTTTTGACAGATTCTTCTATTATAGTAGAATGCTCATCATTTTTTTTAGATGGTATTAATCTTTTTTTTATATTTTCAATAGTTGTTACAAAATCATGAACTATATTGTAATCTGTTGTGTTTACACTAATACCTGTATATTCTGTATCATTAGTTGTGATTATAATAGAAAAAGATTCCTTATTATGCTGCTTAGTTTTTGCTGGAGATGTCATTGAGCCAGCAATGGCACCTATAGCCCCAAAAAGTATACCTCCAGCAATCATTGAACCGACTCCTTTAGTAGAACTATATATTGTTTCAACTTTTGAACGAATATTAATTGTGAGTTCATTCAATTTATATGGACCATACTTAGATGAACTTAATAATTTATCTTCAAAAATGACACATTCGCCAGTATTTGTATTAATTTTTATTCCTATTTTACCATGTTTACTAGCTTTGCCAAGAGCAATTGCTTTATTTAAATGATATGTAAACTCTGCATATTCACATGAATAAAAACATGATGCTTTTGGACAAACATAATTACCGAAAAAGTTGTAATTCAGTTTAGAACCACATTTAGGGCATAATGCAACTTTGTTTAAATCAACCTTAAGCATTTTATTATCTCCTTTTCATTTTTAAGTAAATTTATATAATTTTTTGAGAATATAGTTTTTCTAATTAATAATATTATTCTTCTTTTGATTGAATAATTTATACTGAAATAAATGGCATAGTATGTTATAACAAAAATCAATAATTATTATATCAAAATAAACTAAGCAAGTCTATCTGATGAATTTTTATTAATAACTATATAGAGTCTATAACATACCCAAATATTATTTAAAAATTTTAAAAAATTAAATTTATTTATTAATTTTACTTAGTAATAGGTAGTGTAAATTTCAAAAATTGTTTCATTATCTGCATTAAACTTTAACAGCCATAATTTTAAATTATGATGATTTTTGTTATAGCATTTATACTGAATAAGAAGTTGTTAGTTTTTTTAAAAATAATGAGCAAATTTTGTCGAATTATGTGTTTTTATAGGTAAAGGGGTTTTTATATGAATATAAAAAGAGTTACTAAAAAAGAATGTAAAGCACCAAAAAGATATGCTATTAATCTTTTAACTTTGCTTCAAAATGAATTGTCAACAAAATATAAATTTACTTATAGACTTGTAGGCTCAGCAGCATGGAATACAATTTTAAAAGATCCAGATGGCTTTTATGATTTAGACTATCAAATATTATTAACTTCTAATTCCAAAGAATATAAAACTAATAATTTAACTGATTCAACCCAAATAAAAGAAGATTTTTTCAATTGTATAAATAAAGAATTTATAAACGATGAAAATATTAAAGTGGAAAATTCTACTACAGCAATAACTGTTATAAATAAACAAGGAAAATTTTCTATTGATTTTGTAGTTATAAAATTATTTCCACAAAATAATCTTGTAATTAGAAGAAATAATAAAGAACATTCCTCAATAAATGAATATACATGGAATAAATTACCAAAACAAAATGAAGCATATCAAAAGTTTAGAAATTTAAATAATAGGCAAAAGATAGATTTAATAGAAAATTATATTTTACCTAGAAAAGCAATAGAAAAAGCAAAAGATAAAAATGATAATCAAAAAAAGACATCATGCGAGATATTTATTGAGGAGGTAAATAATTATGTTGCTAGAAATAGTCGATTATCAAGAAAATGAAAAGGATATTATTCATTGGGTAAATTTAAAAGGTAAATATAGATATATTACAATAATTAATTTTTTAAAAAGTAAAAATATTACTTGTACATGGGAAAATGTTACTAACTATATAAAATGTGATAAACGAATATTAATCACAGCATTTAAATATATCGTTTTCTTAGAAGAATTATTTAAATCATTTATTAGTAAATATAAAGATATTAAACAATCAGTTTTATTAAGTTATGGATTTAAAAAATCACTAGAAGAGTACTTACAGTTAGGAAATAATGCTGAATATGAAAATATAGATCTTAATTTATTAGCAAATGAGAAAGAAACCATAATTGAATTTAGAAATAGTGTAGTTCATAATAAAATTTTATTAAATAGAACTTTTAATAATAAAAGTTTAAAAGAAGTTCTTAATATATTTGTTAATATTTTGCCTAATTCATATAGAAATGGTTTTATAAAAGATATTAATAATTGTTCAAAAGAAATTATAGATAAATTATGGCATGTAGAGTTATATGATATTAAATAAAATGATGTTTATTATATGGTATTCATTAAAATTATTGATTTAATGAGAAAAAACAAAATTCCAGTTTGACGATTATTTTTAGTAAAATTAATAGTTTAGAATAGGAGGGAAAAGAAATTCATGGAACTTAAAAAAATAGTTGAAAAAGGATTGAAATGTGATTTTCATATTCATTCGGTTTATTCAAAGCATAAAGAATCTAATGGATTAACTGGAAATAACACATTAGATAAATTACCAGTATTAATAAAAAATTAGAAGAAAAGCATGTCGAAATGGCAGCAATAACAGATCACGATGACTTTTCATATGAGATGTATTATCAATTTAAAAAGCAAGCTGAAAATTTGAAATTAGTGCTCCCTAGAGTTGAATTTACAGTTGCAATGGGAGAAAATAATAATTTAAAGCAAATACATGTAATTACTTTATTCAATAATGATGATGAAAATAAAATAAAAAACATAGAAGAAATAGTTGGGAATGGAACAACTAAGTTTCCTAAGTATGATGAATTAAATTGAAGAGCTTATAAGCAATCAACTTTGATTGATATGTTAGATAAAATAGGACTTGATGTCGTCATGATTGCACATCAAAAGAAGACAATGACAAGCACTCAAAAGCCAGCAAAAAATGACTTGAATAATCTAAATGATGATGAAGTAAACTATTTGCTATTTACTGAATTTTTTCAAGCATTAGAATTTCATGATAAAAAGAATGAACTTTTTAATGCAATAAAGAAAACAGACTTTAAAGATAATATTTTGCGATTTATTACTGGCTCTGATTGTCATAATTGGGAATGTTATCCAAGTCATGACAATAATAAAAATGATGAAGAAAATTTTAGGTTTACATATTTAAAATGTTTACCTACATTTCGTGGCGTTTCTTTAGCATTAACTGAGGATTCAAGAATTAGATTAAATGATTCATTTTTTTCTGTTAGTAATAGTTATTTAGATTGTATTAAATTAAAACAAGGAGAATCTATAATTACTATTCCATTATCAAAAGGAATTAATGCTATTATCGGAGATAACTCAATAGGAAAGTCACTATTAATACATAAGTTAACTAATTACTATCGACATGATACTGATAAGGATACAAGTGCAATTGCAGATGATAAAATTATCCAAAGTTACAATAAATATTTAGAAAAAAATAACATTGAAATTATTTCATCAGTGAGTAGAGATAAGATTTATGAATTCGATTCACAAGGAGAAATACGGAAAAAGTTTTCACAAAATAAATTGAAATCAAGTGTGTTTATCTCAAAAAGGAAAAAGGAAAATCCAAATATTGAAAATATAAAAAATCAAATTGAGACTTATTCGAAATTATATATTGAAAATCTCAAACTAATGATGAAAAAGACAAATCTATTATCTGATATAGAAAAAGCAACTGTTGAAATTCCAAAGGAAGATTTGGAAGCTAAAGTTCTAAAATGCAATAATGTTGAAACAAAACCATATGATGATTTAAAAGAAAAAAAACAAAAAGAAATAAATGCATTTTCTAATGTAAGCAAATCACTTAAAGGACTTGAAAGGTACCTATCTAAAGAGGAACTTGAAAGTTTTCTTAAAATCGAAAAATATATTTCAAGTCTGTTGGCAAGAAGGCAAAGTGAATTGAAAAAATATGAAGATGCAAACACATTAATAGCATTAATTAATAACTCAATTGATGAATTCAATGATAATCATCAAATAACATATGATGACAAAATAATTGAACAATTTAATAAGCAAAAAGAAAATTTATCTACAATAATACTATCATTACTTGAAAATAAAAATTCGAACACTGATTTTGTATTTCCATCATTAGGGAAAACAATTAATGTTCCTGTTGAAAAGTGCATTTGTGGCAATTTGAAAATTGTTACATGTTGTAAAGAAAAAACTATTGATGATGATTATTTGAAACAACTTTTTGCAAAGCCACTAAAAAAAGGAAAATTTTCTAAAGAAAGTTTTCTATCTAAAGACGACCTATCTGCAGCAATTTCTAGGCATGATCCAAGTGCTGATCCTTGGGAGGAGTATAAACAATTGGTGTTAAAAGAAATTAGCGATGATTTTAATGAAGAAATAAAGCTTAATAATATAAACGAAGATGATTACAATGACCATTCAAATGGCTTAAATGATAAAATGTATTTTGAAATTTTATCAAATGATGATTTTAATGAAGGTATATATTTCATTGATCAACCAGAAGATGATGTATCACAAATTTCAATTAGGGATAACTTGATTAAAAGTTTAAGAAAAATGGGAAAAAATAGACAAGTGATTTTAATTACTCATAATCCTCAGTTTGTTGTAAATTTGGATGTTGATAATGTAATTGTTTTACAAAAAAAAGATGATAAACTATGTATTCATAGTGGAGCACTTGAATATTGCGACAATAATCAAGATATATTAAACGATGTTGCAGAAACTTTAGATGGAGGAGTAATTACTATTAGAAAGAGGTGGAAAAAATATGAAAAAAATATTGAAGATATCATTGGGTAATAATGAATTTATTATAGAGTGTGACGATAAAAAAATTTAAAATTTCAAAATTAGATTTATTGGTAAGTGGTAAAGATATTTACGAAAATATTTTCTATAATGTAAATTTTGATGAGCAAATTGAAATTACTTATGAAGAAGACAAGATTATTGATTCGAGTGATGTTCGAATTATCAAAGATTTTAAATCCATTATAGATGCAATTACTGTAAAAATTAATGATAAAGTAAATAACAAGGAACTTTTGACAATTCAATAATAATTATACAATTAAAAAAAATTGAGGTGGTACATTATCATGAAATTTGTTAAACTTAATACTCTTAAAGATTTGAATAGAAGCATTCATAAAAAATGGATTTATAAGGATGAAAATAAATTCAATTTGGCACAAAACTATCTTCAAAAGATTAATTATTCTATTCAAGATATTAACTATAAAAGTGAAAATTTAGAGATAAATAATGAATCTATCAATTTCATTGTTTGTTGTGTTGCTTGGATTGAAGAGGCATATGCTTTCTATGAAAAGTCTTTAAAAAATGGAATTGTTTCGAATTTTAATTTTTCTAATGAAACAAAATTGACTCAGGCAAAGAAGTATTTTAAGGCAATTAGATCATTTATATTGGCGCATCCATTAGGAACTGATAGACATAAAGATATGGGACTTGATGGAAATTATATATGCATTGATATAATGACAAAAGATTGCCCTTCAATTATTTTGTTAAATAATCGAGAAAAGCACTTTAGATCTTTTAGATATGATGGAATGGAAAATGGGAAAAAGAAATGTAATTTTTTTCTTAAAACATATTCAAACTATTTTTATAATTCACAATACTCTGTTTATATAGGAATAGTTTTAGAAGATATTCTTGGTTATGCACGGCTTTGTATAAATAAACTATATGAATTGAGTAGATATCTTAATAAATTGAAGAAAAAAGAATTTGATATGATGATTAATCATGAATAGATAAAACAAATCAATGAATAGTTAAATATCTGTCTAAAATTAATAAAAGAGCTATTAAAGAAGGTAACATAAAATGAAAAAATATTTTGATTATTTATATGAAATAACAGCTGATGAACTATATGAAGGATTACTAGGATATGGTTTGTTTTCAGAAATGCTTCCACCATTTTTATGTTCCGATGCTTTTTTTAATTATTGTTGTAACAAAAATCCAATTAAATTGAAAGATACAAATGCAAATTATATCGAGTATAGCAGTATGCGAAATATAAATATTCCAAGAATTATAGGTATTCCTTCTGCCTTACATTATAATGCTTTATGTAGAATCTTATTTGACAATTGGGAGAATATAAGAAAACATTTTGAAGAAAAAACTAAAAATGATGAGTATAAAAAAAGTAGAATTCATATTAGAAAGATAAAAGAAAAAAAATCAATTTTTGAAATGAATTATAATAATTGGAAAAATGATGGAGATCCTGAAATAAATTTATTAAAAGATAATAAGTATGTTGTTCATGCGGATATATCTAATTGTTTTGGAAGTATATATACACATGCAATTCCTTGGGCATTAGTAGGAAAACAAGAGGCAAAAAACAATAAAAAAGATAAAAAAAAGTGGTATAACAAAATTGATTTCAGTGTTCGAGATTGCAAATGTGGAGAGACTAATGGAATACTTATTGGACCACATGCTTCAAATATAATAAGTGAGATTATTTTGACCACAGTTGATAACAATTTGAATAAAAAATGGAAATATATAAGAAATATTGATGATTATACTTGCTTTGTTAAATCTAAAGATGAAGCTTTTCAATTTTTAATAGAATTGAGTGATCAATTGAGAAAATATAATTTATCATTGAATCATAAAAAAACCACTATTATAAAACTTCCGTCATCATTAACTGAAAGTTGGACTCATAAAATTAATAATCTTTCAATATATTATCGAAATAATTGCTTTGATTACAAATCAATTAAGTCATATTTAGATAATGCAGTAGATTTAATGAATGCTAATGATAATAACGCAGCGATTCTTAATTATGCAATAAAATGTATTCCAAGTAATGATTTATCATCTAACGCCAAAGAATATTGCGTTAAATATATTCTTCATTTGTGTTTGCTTTATCCATACCTTCTAAGAATTATTGATGAATATGTTTTTCAAAAATTTAACATAAGTAGAGAAATCATTAAGGATTTTGTAAAAAAAATATTTAAAAGTTCAAAACATAATCGTAATTTTGATGGTATTTGTTTTTCAATATTTTTTACATTAAAATATAATATAAACATTTATATTCATGTTAATTTTCTTATAGATAAAGAAGATTGTATTTCCTGCTTACTTGCATATCAATATTGCAAAAAAAACAATATTGAAAAAGGCATGTCTAAATTGAAAAAATATGCTCGAAAGTTAAATAAAGATGATGATGATTTTTATAAAAATTGGGTTTTCGTTTATGAGGTTCTCACCAAAGATGAATTAAATAAAAAAGGAAGAAGCGATTGGAGTGCTTTAAAAAAGGCCGGAATATCTTTTTTGAAAAAAGAATTTAGATATTAAATTGAAACATAATTTAATACCAATTAACTGAATATAAACACTATTTGTATGAAATAAAAAATATGTATTTGTAATGATAACTTATGTTAAAAGTGATAAAATAAAAATACTTCAATTATTTTAAACATATATCTTCAGAAAAAATAACAAACAATTTGTTGAAACACGATTAGTTAATTCTTTGTGAAGAATATTAATTAGAAAGGAGAATAAGTATGGCAAATATTCCTAAGGCATTTCATTCTTTTGAAAAAAAAGAAATGACTGTGTATGAATATGAAGTGTATTTAAAATCACATTCTCATCAATATAGTTTAAAAGGAATAAAATGCGTAGAATGTGGTGATATTTTAACTTTTTGCCATGGCAATTATAACAAACCATATTTTAAACATTCTCCTACTCATGAAGGTCATAGTTATTGTGCTTTATACAATAAAGGGACCGAATCAAAAACAAAAGAAGCACTAATTAGAAAAAAACTATTTAAAGAAGAAGATATTTCATTAAATTACGAATTATTATATAAAAATGGGAAATGGAAAAGTTTAATAACTATTCCGCCATTTAAAAGGATAGAACTTACAGAAAATGAAAGCAATAAAACTATTATATGCATTAAAAATTATAATAGTGATATTGAAATTCCTATAGATTATGCACATTTTCAACCTGGAGAAATAAAAAAAATATATTTAACTTATTTTTCTAATTCCATTAGAATTAAAATTAAAGGAAATTCAACAAAACAAAATATATCTTACAATATGGAAGGATTTATTCCTTCTAGTCAATTATTTACAAGTTTTGTTACACAAAACTATATTATAAACGATAAAAACAATGTTATTGATTTGAAAAAATTAAACTTTTTTTCTTGTAGGAGAATTAAAGGCTATACTTATACTGGTAGACACTACTTATGTTTTTCTAACGATATTAACTATCATTTAAAATATGTGAATAGTTCATCTATTGAAATTAAACGAATCAACTTTCAATTAGATTCAAATTTTAGATGTTATGTATTCGATGTTTTATTTAAATCAGTAGAAAAAGACTCTAAAGAATTTTGTAATTTTAGAGAATGTGAATTAGTTCAAAGAGATGATGCCAATATCATTTGGCCACCTATCAAAACAGTTGGGAATTATCGATATTATCCAAATTTTAAAACTAATATATTTATATTATTTGAAAACGAATCAAGAACTTTAGAAATAAAAAAAGAACCAACTTTTAAAAATGAAAAAAACTCAATGCGCTTATTCTTTAAAATTCAAAATATCAATTCAGAATCTTATTATGTAACATTGGATAAAAGAAAAAATCTTAAAAAACAAGAAGCTACATTATTAGTCACAGATAATAAAAATATAGATTTTAATAAATATGAGCACAAATATTATTTAAATAAAGGAGTTTTGATAAATAAATGCGATAGTAAAATTATTTTAGAGAATAATAATGAACTATTACTAATTAACTCTCAATTAGATAGAGCTTATATTACTAATCAAAATAAAAGTCTTATTGTCAAAGATAAACTATTAAATGCAATAAGATACTCGAGAGAATATATAAAATTTAAAGATAATTATTATAAATTATTGGTTAACAAATACACGAATAATGAATTAATAAAAGAGTATTTAGAATATTGTAATAAAACACGTTTTATAAAAAAGAAAGTTTTGCAAATTCTAATAGAGGAGGAAAAATAAAATGAATTTATCGCTATTGACTGATGAAGAATTAAAAATATTTTTAGAAAAAGGTATTCCATCAAATGTTTATAGAGACATTTATAAATATAATTCAAAACTTGCTCCGAAATTAAAGGGCTTCAGACCAAATACTGCTGATAAGTCCATTTTTGTTCAAACCTCCATGTCTTTAATTAAAAAAGAAAAAAATATGACTTTGATTGGAATATTATCCAAATATTATGATAATCGAAAAAAGTTAATAAAAGATAATGAAATAAAACTAATAAAAGATGGATATCCTGAATATATTGCTTATTCATTATCTATTGTACGCGGATATGACCAAACTTTTTTACCTATATTTTTTAAATTGGAAGGTATTAATGAAGTCCAACAAAAACAAATTATTGATAATGAAAAAAACGTAACTTTAATTGAAGAAGTTTGTTCAATGAAAGTTGAAAAACAATTAAAAGAGAGATTTGATTTGTTAGAGAAAAAAATCGTTCAAAATAATGATGATTTGAATAAAACATTAGAATCCATAAAAAAAGAAATCCAAAGAATAAATGATATTGATGAAATAGATAAATCTTCAATAAAATCACTTAATAATAAAATTTTCAATTTAGAAAATAATATTGTTTTAAAAACTTCTTTTGATGCTATTATAAAACAAATATCCAAAGAAACAATTCAACAAATAGATAATTCTTTCAATAAACTAGCAGATGCAGAATCAATAATAAATCTTCAACAACAAATTTGTGAATTAAAAAAGGAAATTGAAAACTATAGTTTATTAAATAAAGATATGGACATTATAGTAGACAGTTTTACAAATGAAGAATATAAAACGATTGATGATAATATTGATTATTTTATCGGAGATGTCATTGAAAATATTGTAAGTGGAAATGCATTTAATACTTTAAAAGAATATTTGATAGAAATTATTTATTCAAATAAGCCAATTGTTTGCTCTGAAAAAAATGCAAAGATATTGTCTGAAATATTATCATCTATAATAACTGGAGGAAATTATTATATTGTATCAGTAAGTAATAACTGCAGTGATAGTAAGTTAATGCAAAAAATAGACAAAATACCAAACATATGTGGTAACAAAGTAATAATCATTAAAAATGTATTGGAAGTAAGAAACCATCAATTTATTTTAGATTATATAAAAAGTAGACCATCGACAGAAAAATATATATTTGAAATTTCTTTTGATAAAGAAGCATATTTCATGCCAATAGAATATCTTGAAGAATTTAATTTTTTCTTTGGCAATATAAAAGGCGAAATAAATTATAAATATAGTTATAATTTTTTAAATACTAATAGAAAATACATAACTAATATCAAATATAATAAATTTTTAGAAGCAATAGGGGTAAAATTATTAGACAAAAGAATTATGAATGATAAATTCTATGGTATATTAGCTTATTCAATAATTCCATTTGTAGCAATCAATAAAGAAGTTGAAACAACTGAACTTATAGAAAAACTTTTGGATGATGACCTTTATTCAAAATGTGAGGCAGTAATACATGATTGATATTAATGAATTGTATGAAAACATTGCAAAAGATTTATCAATATTAAAATATGAAAATGAAACAACTCAAGAATATAGATATAGATTGGTTTATTCAGGATTATCAAAATGGATTCTAACATTATTTTCTGATAGAGATTTTGAAAATACTGAAATAGATCAAATATCAAAATCACATGTGACAATTTCTGCTATGAATATCTTGAAGTCATATTTTAAAATTGATGAGAATTTAAAATGCTATTTTTTAAATGATAAAGAATTTATAAATTCAATAGAAGATTTGTATATTCGTGTAGGATATGTTAAAAGTGGAATACATTCCTTTAAGCCTCAAGGGCATGTTACTAATGTTTATATTGCTGATCAATATCTAGTTATTAATGCAGAAACGAAAATAAGAAAAATGATAGGGGCAGGTTTGTGGACTAGTCATGCTAATAATGCAATAGAATTAAATAATTATCTTCTAATAGATAATAATTCTGAGGATTATGCTAGGAAGATTATTTCTCAATTACATTTTTCAAAGTTTGATCCTAATTTGGGTAAGAATGAAATATATAATGTAGAAAAACATAGATGGGAATATTATTCAGATAAATTGGCATTAAAATATGATTTATCAATTATAAAAGTTGATGATGGATTTGACTACAAAGTATTAAAAAAGGTTGATGATGATTTATATTCTGCCTCATTACCAACCATTTATAGTAAACGGTCTACAGATTATATTTTTTATCATGAAGTTTGGAGAATTATTTTGGGAATATGTTCAATTAATAAAAATAAAGCAAAATGTATAATGAAAACTGAAAAAGACTGTATTAAATACAAATTCTATGGTTTTATATTACCTGCTTTAGAAACTTCTTTATTAAAGTGCATGAGTTGGCCTTTAGGGAATAGTCAAAATATCAGTGCTTTTGTGACAGATTTAAACATGAAACAAGCAATAAATAAAGTTTTAGATAGATTTTCAATTGAAATAATGGAAGGTGAATAATATGGCTAATAACTTGGGAATAAAAAATACACATCAATTAATGAAAAATCGTTTAGTTGATTATATTAAGAGTCAGTATTTTGGTGACAACCAATTATTGTTAAACGCTACTGATGAATTATTAAGAAAAGAAGGAAATATATACCAAAAGCCATATATAGAATCTACCCCATCATATCTTAAAATCCAAGACGGAATATCAACTGCTGATATTGATAATGATATAAAAAAGTTTTTTATGGAGTTGATTGAAAATAAACTCGGTGTTTTTAATACTCCATTTAAGCATCAAGTTGATGCTTTAGAAAATTTTGCAAAAGGAAAAAATTTATTTGTAGCAACAGGGACTGGTTCTGGAAAAACAGAATGTTTTATGTGGCCTATAATTTATAAATTAGTAAATGAAGCTATTCATTCAAAATCTAGTTGGAATCAAAGAGGAATTAGAACTATTGTTATATATCCAATGAATGCTTTGGTATCTGATCAAATTGCTAGATTACGTTCTATTATTGGAGATAGAGATAACAAATTTATAAATATTTTAGATCGTTATGCTCCAAATGCTAGAAGGCCTCAATTTGGAATGTATACAGGAAGAACTCCCTATGCTGGTTCAATAACAAAAAGTGCAAATGAAGATATTGCTAAGTCTTATAGAGATAGTTATTTGATTTCTGATGATTTGACAGAAAAGCAAAAAGAAGAGCAAAGAAAAGATATAGAAGGATTAAAAAAGATAAACAAATATCCTTCAAAGAACATAGAAGAATTAGTGAAATTTTTAGAAAATAATGATTTGCAGCACTATGATTCATCACAAGATGCAGAATTGACTTTAAGATATGAAATGCAAAATCATACACCTGATATTCTTATTACAAACTATTCAATGCTTGAATATATGTTAATAAGAAAAGTTGAAAGCAATATTTGGAAAGAAACAAAAGAATGGTTAAGGCTAAATGAAGAAAATAAATTATTAATTATTATAGATGAAGCTCATATGTATTCTGGAGCAAGTGGTGGTGAAGTGGCCTTATTAATTAGAAGATTATTCTCTAAATTAGGAATTACTCATGAAAAAATACAATTTATTATGACCAGTGCAAGTATGCCGAATGAAACTATAGAAGATAGTGAATATATTAAACAATTCGCTGAGAATCTTTCTGGATGCAAAGCAGATAGTTTTACTTATTTGTATGGCGATAAAGAAGAAATAAAACTTTTAAACGAAATAACATTTGATATTAATAAGTTAGCTAATTTAGATTTAGATACATCAATTTTGGATGAGAAAACAATAGAAAATAACATAAAATTATTTGCAAAAGAAATATTTAAAGAAGAAGTAAATGATAATCCAAGATTATGGTTATATAAAAACATTACTAGATATAAACCATTTGTTAACCTTTTGAAAAATTGTAGAGGGATAGCTACATCTTATGATGAACTACAATTAAAATCTATTGGCAATCAATCAGAATTAGGAAATAAAGCATTTGAAAATTTATTATTGTTAGCGCCATTAGCAAAAGATGAAAATAACAATGTGCTTTTTCCAGCAAGAATTCACTTGTTTTTTAGAGGATTAAATGGAATTTATGCATGCATTAATCCAAATTGTAAGTGCGATCATTCAGGTGGTGGTATTCACCTTGGAAATTTGTACACTACAAATTATGGGCAATGTATAAAATGTCATTCAAAAACATTTGAAATTATTAATGATAGGCGATGTGGAGCATTGTTTATAAAAACATATATTCATAGAGACTCAATTGATAATCCTCAAATTATGTGTTGGAGTAAAAAAGATATAGATGAGAGAAACGAAATTATTGATTTTCCATTATATATTTTACCTGATGACTATGATCTAACGAAAAAGCCTAATAATACAGAATTGGCATATTTTGATTTTATTTCAGGTAAACTTTATACAAATCCAATTAATAAAGATACATGTATAATGGTTTTAAAATCTAATGATTTTGAAGAAAATGACTCTTCTTTTAAAACTTGCCCCTATTGCAAAAAAAGGTTTAGTTTTATCGGATTATCAGATTTTAAGATTAAAGGTAATATGCCTTTCTTTAATATAGTTAAATCTCAATTTGATGCTCAACCAATGACAAGAGAGCCAAATGAATTTACTCCTAATGGAGGCAAGAAAATATTATTGTTTTCTGATTCCCGTCAATCTGCAGCAATTTTGGCTCGTGATATGACTAAAATTTCTGATAGAGATTCTTTTAGAAAAGCGATTTTTATTGCTTTGCAAAAATTATATAATCCAAATCAAAAAAATGAATTTCCTTTGAACTATTTATATCCAGCATTTGTGGAAGTATGTATTGAAAATAAACTTAGATTTTTTTATGGTAAAGAACTTGATAAACTTGAAGAAGATAAAGCCAAATTAATTCGACTTATCGAAATAAATAAAAGAATGGGAAGAAGCATTGATTATAATAAAATGCAAAGAGAATTAAATACACCATGTCAAATGTACCAAGCAGATTTAATTGAATTTTTTTGTAGTCCTACTATGAATTTTCAAAATTTGGGTATTGGATATATTGCACCTATTGATGAAAAACTTCAAGAAATTATTTATGATCTAGATGTTTCTGGTCTTACAGAAGAAGAATATATTAAAATATTTTTAGCTTTTGTTACACAAACATGTACAGATTCTTTTTGTTTTGATAATACTGTTTCAGAGGATGTTAGAAAAGGTGTTAAATATATAAAATATAATAGATATGGATTTAATAAGTATAATTCTTACATCAATGATGAAATAAAAGAAAAATATCCTAATGATTTTGATAAAATATATGCAAGTATTGTAGAATGGTTTTACATAAAGCAAAATGAATATTATTTTTTAAACTTACAAATGATTAAGATTGTTTTAACTGATCCAAATAAAAAAGAATGGTATAAATGTCGAAAATGTGGAAATATTCTTCCTTTTGAAATAGAGGGTAAATGTGCTATTTGTAGCGATAATCATCTTGAAAAGCAATTAGTAGATGATATTAAAAAAATAGATTATTGGAGAAAGCCAATGATTAGTAATGATGCTATAAAATCGATAAATACAGAAGAACATACAGCTCAATTATCATTTAAAGATGAAAAAATTAGCACATGGGCTAAGACAGAAGATTATGAGATGAGATTTCAAGATGTAAATGTCGAACGCATTACAACAACGCCTATTGATATTTTAAGTTGTACAACAACAATGGAAGTTGGTATTGATATAGGCTCATTAACCGCTATTGGATTAAGGAATGTTCCACCTTTAAGAGAAAATTATCAACAAAGAGCAGGACGTGCTGGAAGAAGAGGCACATCATTATCTACTATATCTGTATACGCTCAAGGTGGACCTCATGACACATATTATTTCAATTCTCCCGATAAAATCATTAAAGGAAAATTAAGAAAGCCATGGATAGATGTTAATAATGATAGAATTATATTTAGACATTTTAATTTAATGGTCTTTACAAAATATTTTGAAACTACAAATTATTCTTTATATGATATTAGTATAGCCAAGTTTAAGAATATTTTTGATGATTTTATTAACTATGTAAAAAATGTTAAATTTTCTGATACAGAAAAAAGAGAGTATTTTATTGGTCATGACATAGAAAACTATAAAATTCAATTAATAAAAGAAATTAAAAATTTTATGAATAGACAAGAAAGTGCTGATAAAGTTTTAGATGCATTGTATGAAACAGGAATTCTACCTACTTATTCTTTTCCTATGGATGTAATTGAATTTAATATTGAAGGAAAGGATGGAAAAACAAATTTAGCTCCTCAACGTGGCGTGGATATTGCTATAAGTGAATATGCTCCAGGAAGAACTATTGTAGTAGATAAAAAAACATATAAATCTGCAGGTATTTATTCTCCAATAAGGCATAAAGATCAAGAAAACTTTTTTAAACCAGCAGAACCATACTTTAAAGAAGAAAATGGACATTATAAAACAATATATGCTTGTAATAATCTTTTATGTGGCTGGTTTAGTAAGGAAAAACCAAAAAATAATAAATGTCCGTTCTGTGGAGAGTTGTTAACAGAAAAATCTCAAAAACAAATGCTTATTCCATGGGGATTTGCACCGTTAAATGCTAAAGAAATTCCTGAAAGTGAAGCAGAAACAGAAATGACTTATTCAGATGAACCATGTTATTCAGCTACACCTTCAGATGATTTAAGAAAAACAATTTATCCTAATCTTTCTATATCAAATAGGAAGAATGAAGAGATAATTATTCTTAATAAAGGAATAGAAGGAAAAGGTTTTGATGTATGTAGATATTGTGGAGCAGCACAACCAAGCGGAAATAAATCATTAAGAGAAAATGGTATAGGAGCACCTTTTACATCAAATGGTACAAAAGTAATGTGCAAACATCAATTTGTTGAAGAAGGCGTATTTTTAGGTACTACTTTTAGAACAGATATGTTTTTTATGCAAGTTGAGATAGATATGAATAAAATAACTGATAATAATATAATTTTAAAATCAGCTGCCATTACTTTGTGTGAAGCAATGAAATTGGCAGCTAGTAGAATCCTTGATATTTCATATAATGATTTAACTATTGGAACTAGGACAAGAACAAATGGAAAGCAAAAATATATAGATATTTATTTTTATGATAGTTTGTCTAGTGGAGCAGGATATTCATCCCAAATTGAAGCTTATTTAGATGAAATTATTATAGAAACATATGAAATTTTATTTAATAATGATGATAGAGATATATGTAATTTTTGGAATCAAAAAATTCAACATTTATTCAATAAAAAACTGGCATTAAATTTCTTAGATTGGATTACAAAATCAAAAATTCCTAATGATTTTACATTAGAAGAAACAAGAATTATTAGTATGCCCTTAATTAATATTTTAAAAAATGAATTCAAATTAATTTGTGAAATTAAGGAAGACTATATTGTTATTAATGATAAAATGGTAAAACTTGTGGATGGTTTTAAAAAGAAAAATTCAAATGAAATATCTGATTTTGAGATAATGTCAGAATTACCATCTTTAGTAGAAAGATTAACAAAAGAAATATAGGATTATAATTAATGAAATTATTATTGTGGTTGAACCTAAACGATTGTAGTGTAATTCAATTTAAAAGATTAGAATAAAATTTAAAATCAAATTTCTTTTTCCTACATTATATCAAGTATTATTAAAGCATATCATTGATTAATATTTGTTGTTTGATATAATAAAAGCAAATAAAAAAAGCCTTACACAAGGCCAATTATTTTTCGCAAATGCTTATTTGCACTCGTTATGTAAAATCACTTATATTTTAAATTGTAAAATTTAATTTGTCAATATATTCAAAATAATTTTATTATATATTTAGGGGGATATTTTATGGAAGAAAAAAAGTTAAGATTAGGTTTAGACATTGGAACAAATTCTGTAGGTTATGCATTATTAGATGATAATAACAAAATCGTTAGAAAAAATGGACATTCATTTTGGGGAGTTAGAATGTTTGAGGAATCTTCAGATGCTAAATCTAGAAGAAGTTTTAGAAGTAATAGAAGAAGACTATTAAGAAGAAGACAAAGAATAGAATTGTTACAATACTTATTTAAAGATGAAATTTTAAAAGTAGATAGTAATTTCTATACTAGATTGAATGATTCATTTTATAAAATTGAAGATAAAACATTAAAAAATACATATAATTTATTTGATGATAAAAATTATTCAGACTATGATTTCTTTAAAGAATATCCTACAATTTTTCATCTTCGTAAGAAACTAATTTATTCAAATGAAAAAGTAGATATTCGATTTTTATATCTAGCAATCGCACATATTTTAAAATATCGTGGAAATTTTTTATCTACAGGTGATGAATTTAAACAATCTGATTTTTCTCAAATAAAAGAAATATTTGAAACTTTAAATTCTACTTTAATAGAAATCACTTCAAGTTTTGAAGATAATGAAGATTATATAGATGGTTATTTTGAAAAAGTAGAAATTGGTAATGAAAACTTTTTTGACAATTTAAAAACATGTCTAACAGAAACTAAAGGAATAAATAATAAAAAAAGTAAATTATTTGAATTATTTAATGTACCAAAAAAATCATTTTATAATGAATGTGTTATTCCACTTTTAGCAGGATCAACAATTAATTTAAGTAATTTATCGATTATTAAAAATGAAAAACATGAAAAAGTTGAAATTACTTTAGATAGTGAAAATTTAGAAGAAATTCAAAATGATGCATGTTCAAACATTCCAGAATTGGCTGCTTTATTTAGTAAAATTGAATTGTTAAAATCAGTCTATGATTACTACTATGTTTTAAAGATTTTGAAAAATTCTTCTACTATTTCAGAAGCTATGGTTAAAATATATGATGAACATCAAAGTGATTTATTAAGACTTAAAAAACTAATTAAAACTTATAAACCAGAACTATACTTTGAAATGTTTAGAAAAGTAAAAGATAAAAATGAAAAAGATCTTCACAATTATCCTGCATATGTTGGCTATAATAAAGTTGGTGTTAATTCTTCAAATAAGCATTCAGATAGATTTGAAAAAGCAAGTAGACAAGATTTCTATAAATATATAAGTAATTGTTTAAAAGCAATAACTAATGAAGAAGCAAAAGATGAAATTAATTATTTTTTAGCTAAAATGGAAGATGATAATTTCTTATTAAAACAAAAGACTAATAAAAATGGTGCTTTTCCAATGCAATTAAATTTATTTGAATTAAAATCCATTTTAAATAATCAAATTAATAATTATCCATTTTTACAAGAAAAAGATAAAGATGGAATATCTATTTATGATAAAATAATTGCTATTTTTAAATTTAAGATTCCTTATTATGTAGGCCCATTAAATAATAAATCCCCTTATAATTGGGTTGAAAGAACTGATGAGAAAATATATCCTTGGAATTTTGAAAAAGTTGTAAATTTAGATGAAAGTGCTGTTAAGTTCATTGAAAGAATGCAAAATAAGTGTACTTATTTAAAAGGTGATAATGATTTTTGCTTACCAAAATATTCAATAGTATTTTCTGAATATAATTGTTTATCTTACTTAAATAAATTACAAATAAATGGTACTTATTTAAGTACTGACTTAAAAAATAGGATTTTCAACGAATTATTTAAAACAAAAAAACAACCAACAAGAAAAGATTTAGCAACTTTTATAAAAACTAATTATGGAAGCGATATATTAACAGCTAATTCTAAAGAAATTCCAGAGATAAATTGCAATATGGCATCTTATATTGATATGCAAAGAATATTTAAAGATAAATTTGATCAATATTATGATTCCTTTGAGGATATTATTAAAGATATAACTGTTTTTGAAGATAAAACTGCACTTGAAAGAAGATTAAAAAGATATAACTTACCTATGGATATTATTAAACAATTAAAAGGTTTAAATTATAAACAATATTCTTCTTTATGCATGAGATTATTAAATGGTATAAATATCATAAACAACGAAACTGGTGAAGTTAAAGGCACAGTTTTAGAAATAATGAGAAATACTAATTTAAATCTTCAAGAAATTTTATATTTAGATGATTATAGATTAATTGATATCGTTGATGAAGAAAATAAAAAAGTTAAAGATCAAAATATATCAATAGATGATTTTCTAGATGAATATGTTAACATTTCACCACTATATAAAAGAGCATTAATTCAAAGTTACAATATAATTAAAGAAATAGAAACTATTTTTAATAGACCAATCGATGAGTATTATATTGAATGCACTAGAACGAATAAAGCTTTGAAAAAGGCTAGTGTTTCAAGATATGAAACTTTAAAAGCACTTTATAAATCATGTCGAAAAGAAGCACTTGATATGAAGATTGATATGGATAGTTTGGAAACTAGTTTAGATAAAAACAAAAATTCATTAAAATCGGATATTTTATATTTGTATTTTACGCAACTTGGAAGATGTATGTATACTTTAGAACCAATTGATATTTCAGAACTAGTTAATAATACTAAATATGATATTGATCATATTTATCCACAAGCCATTATTAAAGATGATTCTATTAGCAATAGAGTTTTAGTAAATAAAACTAAAAATAATCATAAACAAGACTTATTTCTTTATGAGTCTGGTGTTTTAAATCCACAAGCATATCCATTTTTTAAAAAGCTATGCGAAATGAAATTAATTTCTAAAGAAAAGTATACAAGGCTAACTGAAAAAGAAATTCCTACTAATAAACTTGATAGTTTTGTAAATAGACAAATTGTTACAACAAACCAAACTGTAACAGGATTAATAAAAGTTTTGCAAGAATATCATAATGTAAATCCAACACATATTATTTATTCAAAAGCTGAAAATGTATCAGCATTTAGACAAGACTTTGATTTAATAAAGTCAAGAACAGCAAATAATTTTCATCATGCTCATGATGCGTATTTAAATGTTATAGTAGGTGGTATTATTCATAAATATTATGCTTATAGAAACTTTAAAAAGTATGTAGATGTTGAAAGATTAAAAAATAATCAAGATACACTAAACATTGATAATTTGTTTAAACGTGAAATTGTTAAAAATGGTGACAAAATTCTTTGGGATAAAAAATCAATGATTAAGCAAATAAAACATGATATGTACAAAAGATTTGATATTAGTGAAACATTTAGAAGTTATAATTCAAATATATTAATTCCAAAGGTTACAATATTACCAGCATCAAACGATAACTTAATTCCAACTAAAAACACTAAAAAAGATACAAGCAAATATGGTGGATTTAAATCTGATTCATTTTCAAAATATATTATTGTAGAATCAATAAAGAAAAATAATATGGTTACTACATTAGTACCTATTCCTAAATCAAAAGAGAAAAAAGAAATTGAATATTTAAAGTCTTTAGGATTTGAAGATTTTAAGATTGCCAATGATAATATTAAAATCAATACTTGTTTAGAACTTGATGGAAGAAAGTTTATAATTACAGGTAAAACTAATGATAGTTATTTATTAAAAAATGCTTATGATAGATTCTTTTCCTACAATGATATGAAAACTATTAAAAAGATAGATAAATATCTTGAAAATTTAAGTAAAAAAATGGAAATGAGAACAACTGATAATGAAATAACAGTTTCTCCAGCTAGAAGTAAATATAATGAAGAAATTATTTTAAAATTAGATGAAATAGATACTCTATTACAAAATATAATTAATATGTATAGTAAAAAGATTTATTCATATTCTGTAATTAAAACTATAATTGAAAATGTAAAAAACAATTTGAATATAACTTTTATTTCAAAAATTAATTTATGTCATTCATTACTTGATTTATTAAAAACTAATGAAAGAAAATTAGTTGATTTAACAATGATTAATATGTCTAAAGCTTCTGGAGCATTAAAAATCAATAATAAGTTACCTATTGGAACAAAATTTATTCAGGAATCATATACAGGTTATTATAAAAAAATAATATATGAGGTAAAAAATGGCATTTAGGACAGTCATTGTAAATGATAGGTGTAAACTAGAATATTCATTGAACTATTTAATTTGTCGAAAATTAGCTGAAGAAAAGAAAGTATTATTAGATGAGATAAAAATATTAATTATCAATTCTACGCAAGTATCAATAACTTCTTGTTTATTGAATAAATGCATTGAAAAGAAAATTAAAATAATTTTAACAGATGATAAACATAATCCATCAGGAGAAATAGTTGGATATTACAATAATTACTATTCTTATAGAAAAATAAAAGAACAAATTAACTTTTCATTAGATTTAAAAAACAAATTATGGCAAGCAATAATTAAAGAAAAAATTATTAACCAAGCTAATAATTTAAAGAAAATTGATTGTTTAAAAGAATATCAAATGCTAGTAGATTATTCTAATGATGTCCAACTTGAAGATATTACAAATAGAGAAGGCCATAGTGCTAAAGTTTATTTCAATGCTTTATTTGGTAAGAACTTTAGTAGAAGAAATGATGAATTTATTAATATGGTATTAAATTATGGATATTCTATAATTCTATCCACAATTAATCGAGAAATTAAAGCTTTAGGGTATTTAACAGAACTAGGTATTCATCATATAGGAG
>CAKPXW010000004.1 GCA_934202505.1 uncultured Bacilli bacterium
TAATAGAAGAATAGTAGATATCATTAGTGATGTTAATATGTGCTATTCAGAACATGCAAGAAGATATCTTGCAGATTGTGGAGTAGCAAAAGAAAGAACTTATGTAACAGGTTCACCAATAGCAGAAGTATTACATAAAAATTTAGAGAAGATTGAATCTTCTAATATTTTATCTAAACTTGGACTTGAAAAGAAAAAGTACATTTTACTTTCAGCTCATAGAGAAGAAAATATTGATAATGAAGATAATTTTATTTCATTGATGACAGCTGTAAATGAAATGGCTAAAAAATATGATATGCCTATTTTATATTCTTGCCATCCAAGAAGTAAAAAATATATTGAAGCAAGAAACTTTAAGTTTGATTCAAGAGTAATTCAACATGAACCTTTAGGATTCCATGATTATAATAATTTACAAATGAATGCTTATTGTGTTGTTTCTGATAGTGGAACTCTTCCTGAAGAAAGTAGTTTCTATTTATCTATTGGTAAACCAATTCCTGCTGTATGTATTAGAACATCTACCGAAAGACCTGAAGCTTTAGATGCAGGAGATTTTGTTCTTGCAGGAATATCTACTAATGAAGTATTACAAGCTGTAGATATGGCAGTATCTATGGTAAACAATAATGATTTAGGTAATCCATGTAAGTATTATACTGATGAAAATGTTTCTATTAAAGCAGTTAGAATTATTCAATCATATACATCTGTTGTAAATAAGATGGTTTGGAGAAAGAAATGAAAATAGGATTAATTGCATTTAATAACATTAAGTATTGTCCATACATAAATTGTTATACTACTATATTGAATGAACAAAATATAGATTATTCAATAATATATTTTGATAGAGATGGTGAAAATTGTGAAAATGAAAAAATCATTCCAATTTATTGGAACAAAAAAAAATCAAAATTATTTAATTTCGTTTGCTTTAAAAAAAAGGTCATTAAAATTCTCAATAAAAAATCATTTGATTATTTAATTGTGTTAACTACTCTTCCAGGAATTTTATTACAAAATTATTTGAAAAGAAAATACAAATATAAATATATAATAGATATTCGTGATTATACATATGAAAAATATTTTATTTTTTATTATGTAGAGAAAAAAATGATTAAATACTCAACTATGTCAGTTATTTCATCGTTAGGATTTATAAATTTTTTACCAAAATACGAATATACACTTTGCCATAATACTACGTATACTTTACCAAATAATCATTATCCATCAATTAATAAAAAAGAATCAATAATTATTGGTTATGTAGGAACAATCTCTTATAAAAAATATTGTAAAAAATTGATTGATTTAGTATTAAATGATGATAGATTTTGCTTTTATTTTTATGGTAACGAATCAAATGGAGATGAAATACAAAATTGTATTGCAACTTTAAATAATAATAGAATAAAATATTTTGGCAAATATAGTCCTTCAGAAAAAGGCAAAATTATAGAAAAAATAGATATTTTATTTAATGTTTATGGAAATGAAAGTCCATTAGTAAAATATGCTTTATCAAATAAGTTATATGATGCATTTTTCTATAGAAAACCATTATTGACAAGTAAAGATACATTTATGTCGACGTATGCTTCGATTTATTCATTTGATTTAGATATTAATATTGAAAATTTAAATGCCTTATATGATTGGTATGTAAACATTGATGTACAAAAAATGAATAATTTTATGAATAATAAAGAAAATCAATTTTTTTATGAAAATGAAAATTTTAAATTAAATATAATTAATAAAATATGTAAAGGAGGAAAAAATGAATAGAAATAATAAAATAACATGGATATATTCTTTTCTTATCTGTGTATTACCATTTTTATCCATATATAAATCTCCTATAAATGGGTTTAGTCTTGGAGATGTTGTTATTGTAATTGCATTCTTTGTAATGGCGTTTAAAATACGAAATAAAAAGATTTTTTGTAAAGAAAATTCAATGATATTCACTTTTGGAATATTTTTAATATTACTAATAACATTATCTATAATTGATAGACTATATTCTTATGAATATTCAAAATTTATTGATACAATTGTAAGAAGTATAAAAATACTATTTTATATAATAGTAGCAATTATAGCGTGTTGTACCATTGATTCAAATGCCATGGAAAAAAACATAAAAATACTTGGAATAGTATCTTCTATGTTTGTCATAATACAATTTTTATTATCAAAAGTTGGAGTTAATGTTTTTTTTGTGTTTAGAAATATGATTTATTCTAATGGAATTTACGATGAAGACTATTATAAAACAATTATTGAAAGTGAATTCGTTAGAAGTGGAGGATTATTTCTTGAGCCATCTCATTTTTGTCAATATGCAATAATATCTTTAATACTATTTTTATTCAAAAAGAATAAAAAAATCACAGATTATTTGTTAATATTTGTTTGTGCTTTGGCAATGATAATTTCAGGATCAATTATTGGATTTATTTGCCTAGCGGTGACATTATTTTTATATTTTATTTATTTGTTATTCATATCAAAGAACAAGAGTGAAACGTTAATGATTTGTTTAATCATATTATGCTTTAGTCCTTATGTATATTCTATAATAAAAAATAGTGATTTTTTTGAATATGCAATTTCGAGAACAGAAGGATTTACAAATGGCAAAAATGTGGTGTGGAATTCTAGAATGAAATCATATTTGACATTATTTGAGACAAATAATAATGCTGTTTTATTATTTGGAAATGGTTGGGGAAATACAAAAGAATTTCTATTTTATTCAAGTATAGCCTATATATTGCATTGTTGTGGATTGAGTGGGGCTATTCTCTTTGGTATAGGTTGTATTTCAATTTGTGTAATTTTTTTGCTACATAAGGAGTATAAATATTTTACTTTATCAGTTATTACAATGGTTTTATTATCAATGACAGAAATAATTACAAACATTTGGATTATATTATTTTTTAGTTTAATTTTTATTAAATTAAAGAATGTTAAAAATTTTAATAATGAAAAAACACTTAAAAATATGGAGGGATAATCATATAATGATTATTAAAACAAAAATGAAGAAGATAATGTTAGTTTTTGGAACAAGACCTGAGGCAATAAAGATGTGTCCACTTGTTAATGAATTAAAAAAACATGAAGAATTTGAAACAATAGTTTGTGTTACAGGACAACATAGACAAATGCTAGATCAAGTACTTGAAGCATTTAATGTTGTTCCAAAATATGATTTATCAATTATGAAAGATAAACAAACTTTATTTGATGTTACTACAAATATATTAAATAAAATAAAAGATGTTTTAGAGTTGGAAAAACCTGATATTGTTTTAGTTCATGGAGATACTTCCACTACATTTGTAACTGCTCTTGCATGTTTTTATCTTCAAATCCCTGTTGGACATGTTGAAGCAGGATTAAGAACATATAATATTTTATCACCATTTCCAGAAGAGTTTAATCGACAAGCTGTAAGTATTATATCTAAATATAATTTTGCGCCAACAAAATTATCGATGGATAATTTAATAAGAGAAGGAAAAAATCCTCAAAGTATTTTTATCACAGGAAATACAGCAATAGATGCATTAAAAACTACAGTAAAGAGTACTTATTCTCATCCTGAGTTAACATGGGCACAAGGAAGTAGATTAATATTATTAACTGCTCATAGAAGAGAAAATTTAGGTGAACCAATGCATCATATGTTTAGAGCTATTAGAAGAATAGTTGATGAATATGATGATGTAAAGGTTATTTATCCAATTCATATGAATCCTATCGTAAGGAAAGTTGCAGATGAAGAACTTGGAAATGATGATAGAATACATATTATTGAACCATTGGAAGTATTAGATTTTCATAATTTTATGGCAAGATGTTATTTAATTCTTACAGATAGTGGAGGAATCCAAGAAGAAGCCCCTTCTCTTGGAAAACCAGTTCTTGTAATGCGAGACACAACAGAAAGACCAGAAGGTATTGCTGCTGGTACACTTAAATTGGTAGGAACTAATGAAGAAACAATTTATGCAGAATTTAAAAAATTATTAGATAGTAAAGAAGAGTATGAAAACATGGCACATGCTTCAAATCCATATGGTGATGGTCATGCATGTGAAAAGATTGCTGATATTTTAAAGAAAGCGTGATTTAATGAAAATACATATTTTGTATAGTAAATTTTTTGATTATGAAGGAAATAATTTTAGTATCGGAGGAGTAGAAACTTATTTACTTAATTTATCAAAATTGTTGATTGAAAATAAATATAATGTAGATATTTATCAATTCGCTAATTTTCCCTTTGAAAAAGATTATAATGGGATAAAAGTGCATGGAATAAAAGTGAATATAAGTAAATATAATAAAGCCAAGAAAGAATTATTAAATTATGTTCAAAAAAATAATAAAAGTTATGATACTGATATATTGATTTTTGGAAGTGACTATATGATTTGCCAAAGTAAGTTTAAAAATACAATTGGCATTCAGCATGGAATTGCTTGGGATATAACTTCATATAGCAAAGAAAAAAATATGACAAATATATTAAATATTATCAGACAAAGCCTTGGATCAATAAAAAAATATAATAGATATTCAAAAGTTAAATGTTTAGTTGCTGTTGATTATAATTTTCTAAATTGGTATAGAACACAAGTAAAAAATGTTAATAATTATATCAAAGTAATTCCAAACTTTGTCGAGAAATTTAATGAAAATAAAACTAGTGATAGTAATTGCATTAGAATTATTTTTGCAAGACGTTTTGTTAGTTATAGAGGGACAAAATTATTTGCTTCAGTAATAAAAAAAATAATTGATTCTAATCAATATAACATTAAAGTAACAATTGCTGGAGAAGGACCAGACGAAAACTATTTACATAGTACTTTAGATGGATATAAAGAAATTATATTCACTAAATTTGAACCAAATGAAAGTTTTTCTGTTCATTGTAATCAAGATATTGCTGTTGTTCCAACTCTAGGATCTGAAGGAACATCGCTTTCATTGTTAGAAGCAATGGGAGCAGGATGCTCTGTAATTGCTACTAATATTGGAGGAATGACTAATATAATACTAAATAGATATAATGGATTGTTAATAGAGCCAAATGAAAAGCAATTAGAAAATGCAATAATTGAATTACTAACAAATGAGACTTTAAGAAATGACTTGTCTTATAAAGCTTTAGAAACGACAAAAATAACTTTTAACAAATTAAATTGGGATAATCAATGGATAGATGTAATTAATAATATATTAGAGGTTAAGTAAAATGAATGAAACGAGCAATCGTAAAATAATAAAGAATACAACATTATTTGCAATAGGAAATATTTTAACAAAAGCAGTACAATTTATTATTGTTCCGTTTTTAACATTTTTACTTTCTACAGAAGAATATGGAACAATTGATGTTATATTAACAACTTCAACAATTTTAATTGCAATTTTTGGACTTTGTATAATAGAAGGCGTTTTTAGGTACACTTTAGATAATACTCAAGATAAAAAAGGTGTATTTACTTTTGGAATACTAGTTGCCACCTGCGGAAGTTTATTGCTTATTTTATTATATTTTTTACTTAGAAAAATAGAAATAATAAGACTTTATGGACTATCAGCAATGTTATATATTATATTTACTATTTTTCATGGAATTATACATTATTTTATTAAAGCATTAGAAAAAATAAAATTATTTGTATTTAATAGTGTATTGTATTCAATTTTATCTTCTGCATTTGCTATAGTTTTCATTAAAGTTTTTAAATTGGGTGTAAATGGATATTTTTATGGATATGCTTTAGCTCTTTTTATTTGTATGTGCATGATGTTTATGTGTTGCAAATTATATAAATATTTAAATATAAAGAAAATAACAAAACCTATAATGATGTCTATGTTATCATTTAGTATTCCATTAATATTTAATAGTATAAGTTGGTGGATAATGGATATATCAGATAAATATACTGTTTTATATAAAATGGGAAGATCAGCTAATGGTATTTTAGGAATTGTTCATAAAATACCATCAATCATAACTATGGTTTTTTCTGTGTTTGCACAAGCATTTGTTTTATCTGCAATTGTTGATATGGATATAAGTAAAAAAGATGATGCAGATAAATTTAAACATATATTTAATTCTTTAAACATAATATTATGTTTAGGAGTTGGATTTATTATAATTTTAATAGAACCATTTACCAAAGTATTTATTGCAAAAGATTATTATGAGTCTTGGAAATACGTGCCAATTATGGCTTTTGCAACATTGTTTAATAGTATGTCAGCATATTGTGGATTAGTATATACTATAAAAAAGAAAAATATTAGTTTTGCAATATCATCTATTATAGGTGGAGTAACTAATTTTATAGTATGCATTCTATTAATAGATAAAATTGGATTATATGCTGCAGCATTATCTACTTTAGTAGCTAATTTAATAATATTTATTTATCGTATTATAGACATTCAAAAATTTATTAAAATAAACATTAATGTTAAAGCATATATTTTGATAGCATGTATAACAATACAATGTATTGTGTGTTGTATAAATTCTTTATCAACGATGAATATGCTTATAATCAATGGAATAATTTTATTATTTATGATAATAATGTCATATAAAACAATAATAAATACAATTGCTGGTATATTTAAATCTTTAAAAAAATAATAATAGTTTTATTTAAGATAAACATAAAAAAAACCATACCCTTTTGATGAGTATGGCTTTTATTTTATTTAATTTCCTGCAAATTGAACTGTATATATTTTTCCACCTTCACAAGTAAACTTAATATCTTCACTATTATCGGTAATATCTTTACCGTTTACTTTTAAAACAGTACTAGTTTGAAATCTATAATGCGGATCAAATATAATACCATCTCTTTGTAAATAGATTAAAGCTATTCTTTCATATCTTTCATTTTTAAATGTGCAAATAACAATAGCTTTATCTTCAGGAGGAGTTAATTTAACATATAGATTAGTAGGATTATTATTATCAACATAGAAATTAGTAAAAGGAATAGTCATTTCCTTATCAGTATAAATACTTAATATCTTTTTACTTTCTTCATGAGAACTACTAATTATAAAGTCAGTATGATTTCCTAAAAATTCAATAGCTTTTTCTACAGAATAATCTTCATATACATATGCATGATCTGAATATATAAAGTTATATCCTTCAACGATAAAATTAATAGATTTATAATAATTATTTTCAGTTGTTTCCGTTTCAATTGAAAAATCATTATATATTTTTTCATTAAAACTATATCCTATAGTTATTTCTTCTGTATTTTTAATAGTTACATCTTTACTTACATCTTCATGTTTATAAGAAGAGATAATGGAATCATTATAACCAACTATTTTTCCATCATTAACAATTATTTCATATTCCTCATCATATAATGTTTGAATATAACCTTCTTCGTTAATATATTTATCTACATAAGAGCCTTCTATTTTCATAATAAAAGAAATAGAATTATCTTCATTAATAATAAAGTTTAAACTATCAGCTTTCTTTTGATAATTTGTCATAAAATGATTATTAACATTATCTATAAGTGATAAGTAAGTATCTCCTTTGTCAATATAATAACTATACATAGAATTTCTAGGATTAGCAGTAGCAATTAATGAAGTTTTATTAGGAGCAACATATTCACCTTTAATAGTAGTATTTCCCATCATAGTTTCTTCACTATAATACTTAGTTCTTTCAATAGTTCCATCCATTATAGTCTTAACAACTTGGATCCTAGAATAGAATTTTTCAAATTCATTAGTAACAGGATTAGTATCATAACTACTACTTTCACTATAAAGTTTATTGCCTGATACTGTTTCATAATAATCGTTTTTAGCAACAACAGTATCACCTGCTGAATAATAAGATTTACTAGAATTAAAAGAATAATCTCCATTATAAGATGCAGTATAATTTCTTCCAAGAATCCACATATTAAAAATTTCTTCTTGTGAATAATTAACTGTATAATCGCAAGTTTCACAGGCTTTATTTCTTGCAGTATTAATTAGATGATGAACATCCTTGTCATAAATTTCCCCACAATTTTCACATTTATGCCAATGATATTCATCATCATTTTCCCATTTTTTAAAAGTATGTGTATGGGTAGAAACACTACTTTCTTGATTTGAAGATTCTTTTATACTTGAACTTTCTTGACTAGAAGATGCTTCTATACTTGAGCTTTCTTGACTTGAAGAATTACTAATACTTGAACTTGTTAGTTCGCTTTGAGTTGTAGATGCTATTTCACTTTCTTTATCTTTATTACAACTAATGATATTAAGTGAAAATAGTGATAAAAATGATAAAATTAAATACTTTTTCCCTTTCATTTATTCCCTCGCATAAAATAGATTTTATTTTGTAAACTTAAAGTCAAAAGTCATTTCTAATTTTGAGAATAGTTGTTGCATTACAAGATTTGCAGAACTAACAACATCCATAGAATTAATATGATTAATTAAGTTAGTTTGGACATCTTTAGGAACATGATAAACATCAAAAGCCATTTCTAGAAATCTAGCTATTTTCTTTTTTAAAGTGAAATATTTATCACAATGATGTGCCATAAAGGAACGCATTATACCAGAAGAACCAATTTCAGCTTCATAAAAATCAGCACTTGACCAATCTTTATTGTAAATAGAAAAAGTCTTTTCAATTTCAGAAGATGTCTTTAAATTGATATATTCTAAAATTGTTGGCTGAGTATAAGCTTCAATATAAATTTCTCTTAGATTTTCATTCTGTTCAGTAATTGCTAGTTGAATTGCTGTTTCTAAAGTATAAACTAATAAATTGTTATTTTCTTTAGAAGCAATTCTTGCTGTTTGGAATTGATTATCAAACATAAATCGAACTAATTCATACAATACCCCATCTTTTGTATGGAAAATATTTTGAAATGTTCCAGCAGATACATCAGCTTCATGAATAATATCAAGCATAGTAGTGTGCTTAAAACCTTTTTCAATAAACATTTTTACACACGTTATTAGTATTCTTTGCTTTGGATCTTTTACTTCTTCTCTTGTAATCATATGACTCCTTTAACATAAGTTTACAGCTTATGAGTTGCAATTTAGGTTGCAACCCAATTGTAACATACACATTACATTTTTGCAAAACTATTTTTAGTATATTGAATATAAAAATAGAGTAACTTTTTATTTGTAGTCACTCTATTTTTAAATGTTATTTTTGTAACATAAGAATTATATTTTTTCTAAGTTCAATAAAGGTTTTATTATTTCTAGGATAAGTAGTAAAATCTTTTTTAAATCCTGATTCTAATAATAAAGAAATTACCTTATCTTTACCAATTTTACTTTCAAGTAAAGTAAGTAATCTATAATCTTGAAAAGCATCCAACATAGTTTCATGTCTTATTGAATCATAACAAGTGCCATCATCTTTAGGATAAACGATAAAAGAATCACCACTTTGAAACATTCCATCAGCATCATTAACAAGATAAGGATTGATATATCTTTTAGTTAAAGCCGAATTATAGAAGTTATATCCCCAATGAAGTAATCCTTTAGCATTAGTTAAATATAATTGAATTCCTATTATTCTACATCTAAGTAAAGGCATTGAAATAAATCTATTGGATAAATGATTATCACATTGACTACAACAATAATAAGCCCAATAGTTTTCCACATTATTTTCAATAAATGGTTTTGCCTCATTTGTAGCTACTACAGGTCTATCTACAGCATTATTAGTATAATATTCATAATTTGATAAAGCATCACAAATTAAATAATCACCTAATAAAGGTTTTATGATACTTTTAAGATATAAATAATGTTTTAAATGATTACAATTTGGTTCATCTGATAAATGGAAAATAACTTGATTTTTATCAAAGCCATGTTCTTTTAAAAAAGGAACTAATGCTAATAATAATTGTTTAACAAAATTTAAATATCTTTCATCTTCAGCTTTAACTTTCCAACCAAACATCTTTTTATTTTTCCCATTTACTTTAACTATTACTTTAGGAGCAAACTTTGCTCCCCATTGAGAAAATAAATGCGCCATTTCAAACATTTTAATGCCTAATTCTTTGGCTTTGTTCATAAATGTTAAAAGTCTATCAAAATTGAAAGTATAAATATTATTATCAAAAGAAATATCTAATAGTTGGCAAGTGATTCTTTCTTTACCAACAGCTGTATCTAATGGCAAAGTAAATAGAGGTACTAATAAAGTATTTAGTCCATGACTAATAGCATTATCAATAAAATTCCACATAACCTGATTGTATTTTTTACTAAAAGGTTTTAATTTATAATAACTTGCAATACTATCATAATGAAACCAGTTAGTATAATATAAATTACTTTTAGGTAAATTATTATCTATAACATTTAAGGTATAACTTGTTTTACCTAAAATATTATTATCATAATCTTTTATAGTAAAAATAATGTTATGTTTTCCTATTGGAAGATTTCCTTTAATAGTGATCCAAATACTTTGCCAAGTTTTAAGCCTAATAATTAAAGGTAGATCATCTTTTAAAATATCAGGTATTATTTCTTTCTTTAAAGTTAAATAATAATCATCATTTTTATTTAAAGTAGGAGTTTGACACATAACATTTTCAACATATCTAATTTGGATAAAATCTTTAATATCACTATCAATAATAAGATTACAAAAAGAAGAAAACCATTCTCTATTTGCATTATAATAAGCAACTTGAAAAGAAAACACTTCATTTTTTAAACAATAGTTTTCTTTTTCTATTAAACTTGGAGATTTATTAGGTAATATTTTTTCTAAACAACTAATAGTTTTCATTATCAATTTTTGCATAAACTAAGTCTCCTTTTAATAAATAGCCTGCAGGTTTAATCCTGCAGACTAAATTAATAAAATTATAATTTTAAATACTATTTTTTGCAATTATTAAATAAATTAGAACTATATAAAAATGTTTGTTACATTTAATCATAGTTATAAATATGTAAACAACTCTTAATAAACAAATAAAAATATGACAAAAATTGTTATATTAAAAATTATGAGCAAAAAAGTAATTTTCTATGTGTTTTTAATACGTGTTGAAATAAACACAAAAAAGTGGGGGAAATATTTCTTAAGAAAAGAAGAGCTTTTGGCTCTTCTTTTCGTTATTATTTTCTAGTATTATCTTCCTTACATTCTCTAAAACGACCCATAAAGGAAGGAGTAATATTTTCATTATTTAAATGAGAGATGTCTCCAAGACTTTGTGCTCTAAATTGTGCAATTCCTGGGACTCTTTCTTCAGTGTATATTATAGAAACAGAACTAGGAACTGGTGAAAAATGTTGGGCTAAAGCAGGAAATGGTAAATTAAATAAATGTGAAAGAAGAACACATTCAAGCCCTAAGTGGCAAAAGAATACTAAAGTATCATGATTTGAATTAACAGCTTTATAATATTTTCCTTTTCTTACATAGCCATGACTGGCAAGTAGTTTATCAAAATTTTCAATAACATATTTATAACCTTTTTTTACATCTTTTTTAAAAGAGGGTAAATTTATCCATTGACTATTATCATAAATTCCTTTTAAGTTTGTAAATTGTTTAACAGGAAAATCCCAAGATAATCTTTCTTTTCCAGTTTTAGAATCAATTGCACGATAGAAAAATTCTTGTAGCCAATCATAAGTAATAGCTTCTTTTTTACTAAGTTCAAGATATTCTCTTGCTGTATCTTGTGCTCTTCCTAAGGGAGATAGATAAACATAGTCTATTTTTTCTTTTAAAAGTCTTCTAGCTAATGCACTAGCTTCAATAAAGCCATTTGGGGTGATAGTGTTATGCTCATAATCGGGTTCGGCATGTCTAATAATAATTAATCTCATTTTATAACCTCTTTATAATTTAAATGGTTAATTAGTCCAACATATTTAAAATCTTGATAGTTATGTCTTATTATATAGTCAATATAACTTGAAATGATTGTAGCAGTTAACTTATATCCAAGAGGATTTAAATGGTTATTTAAATAATAGATTTCTTTAAATCTTTTATCATATTTAGGACCATATTTTTTTAAATCAATCACATAACTGTTTGTAAAGATTTTTGTTAAATCATAAAGAAATTTTATTTGTTTTTCTATTAATAAATTATGCTCATTTCCTTCATCAACATTAGGAAAAGTTACAAAGAAAAATTTAGCATCAGGAGATATTCTTTTAAATTTAGTAATGATAGCTCCATATTGTCCAGCATAAGTGTCTTTATTATTATTTTCATTATTAACATCAATATCTTCGATAGTTCCAAAAGGAACTTTTATATTAAATAAATCGTTAACTCCTAAAGCAATAATATAGGCTTGGCAAGCTTTATCTAAATTATAACAATCATTAGCTATTGCATAAGAATTTAAAAATTCTTTACAAGAAAGACCGCCTTTAGAAAAATTATAAACTTTAGCATTGGTAGCATAGCTTATATATTGTCCCCATGATTGTTCATAAATATCATGATAACTTTTAGTTCCATCCTTTTTTAAAAGCTCAAATTCTCCAGAAGATAAGCTATCTCCTATGCAACATATTTTTCTAAAAATAGCACAATATCCACCATTTTCTTTAATATTATCAAGTGGAAGTTCACTTTCGTTTACATATAATAATTCATCTTTCATAATTACTCTCCATTTTAACTAGTATAAATACTAACACACATTTTTAAAAAATAATAGAATGATTTACTATTTTTAACCAATCTATTAATTAGATAATCTTTAATTATAATGTTCATAATAATGAAAAATAGTGAAAAAATAGTGAAAAAATAATGTATTTTTTTCATGATTTTTGATATAATATTCTTATGAAAGAGAAGGCTATATAATGATTAAAGTTAATCTAACAAATGACATTTTAAAATATATTACTGAAATTGAAAAAAATAAATATAAAGTTTCAACTATTAAGTTATCAAAAAGCGTTGCGAATAGACTAAGAAAAAATTCTAAAAAGAAAAGTACATATGCTTCAAATAAAATAGAAGGAAATCCATTATCCCAAAATCAAGTTAATGAAGTAATAGATGCTGATGAAAGAAGACACTTTTTGAAGCCAGAACAAGAGGTAAGAAATTATTTTTTAGCACTAAATTATTTAGAAAAATGTGCAAATGAGAAGATTTCATTTTCGAAAGATTTGATTCTTAATGTGCAAAAATTAGTTGAAAAGGGTGCATCAAAAGAAAAAATAGGACTTAGGGGTCCTACTCCTCCGGGAGTATTATTTGCGGTTTATGATTCAAAAACAGAGAATCCTGATTATATTCCTCCTGAATATTGTGATGTACCAATGTTATTGGATGAGTTGGTAGATTATGTTAATAACACAAATGATCATCCACTTTTAATTGCCGCAGTAGTTCATTATCAATTAGTAACAATTCATCCATTTGAAGATGGAAATGGTAGAATGGCAAGATTATTATCTGGATATATTTTAGATTTAAATGGTTTTGGATTTAATGGCATTGGTTCATTAGAAGAATATTTTGCATATGATATAGATGAATATTATGAATCAATTCAAATGGGCCTTCCTTCTTTATACTATTCAGGAAGAAATAATCCTCCACATTCTGAAATCTGGATAAATTATTTTTTAAAAATGGTTGAATTATATTCAAATAAGGTTTGTGATATTCAATTGGAAAATAATGAAGAAAAAATTAATGGTAGTATTTCATATTTGAATTTAAAAGGAAAAGAATTATTATTAGTGATAATGAAAAAATACAAAAGAGAATTTACTCCTATTGAAATAAGTAAAGAACTAAATGTTACCAATAAAACAATTATTAATCGTTTGACTAATTTAGTAAAAAATGGATTTATAGAACCAATTTTGGTAAATGAAAGAATTCGCTCATATAAAATTAGTCAATTTACTCAAGAAAACGATAAAGAAATTATCAAAAAACTTCATTAACATAATGTAAAAATCCTCTTATCTTACAAGAGGATTTTTTGATGTTTAAAATAAATTAATTATAAATAATCATTAGTAACTAAAGTATCATAGGAAACTCTATTAGATAATTCTCCAGCCATTTCCATGATATCTTGCAATTTTTCAAAGCCATCAGCTTCAAGCTTTAAATTATGACTCCAAGCATCAATAGAAGCATATCTTTTTACAACATTACTTACAACTTCTTTAGATGTAGAAGGAAAGTAATTAGCAATTTTTTGTGCTATTTCTGTTTCTGAATGAGTATGTACATACTCTTCTCCTTTTTTAATAGCTTTGCAAAAAGCTTTAAGATTAGCACTATGTTCTTTTTGATAACTTTTTAAACTAGAAAAACAAGTATAAGGAATATTACCACAATGCTCCCCAATAGAAGCTACTATATATCCTTCATTTATCATTTCCATTTGGGTGGCACTTGGTTCAAATAAAGTTACAAAGTCACCATTTCCAGAACTAAAGGCTCCAGCCATTACATCAAATTGAATATCAGTTCGAACACAAATATCTTTGTCTTTGCTATCTTGACTAATTGAATATCCTTTAGTTTTTAAGACATATTCTAAAACCATTTCTGGCATACCACCTTTTCTTCCACCAATAATAGTTTTGCCTTTAAGGTTATCGAAAGAAAAGTTGTCATATTTTTCTCTTGAAATTAAAAAACTTCCATCTTTTTGAGTGAGTTGGGCAAAATTAATTGCATAGTCTTGTTGACCATTATTATATACATAAATGCTAGCTTCTGGTCCCATTAGTCCAACTTGAGCTTCTCTAGAAAGTAAAGCAGCCATAGTTTTGTCAGCGCCAGGGGTAGTTATTATGTCAACATCTAAACCTTCATCTTGAAAATAATCTTCACTTAAGGCTACATACATTGGAGCATAAAATATTGATCTTGTAACTTCAGCAATAGTTATTTTATTATCTTTTTTATGCTGACAAGATGTAACTAATAAAGGTAAAGTCAAAACAGTTAATAAAAAATTCTTTTTCATAAATTCATCCATTCTTTTTTATACAATACATATTATGAAAGCATTGAAATAATGGTGAATCAAAAATATCTTTATCTATTTTCAAAATGAAATTTACTTCGTAAGTTAATATAATGTGCCAAAAAATGGCAAAGTTTTAATTTTGTTTGACACATATAAGGTAAAATGGTATAATGTATTCAACAAACAGAGTTTGTCAAATGAATAATGAGGAGAATATGCATATGAAAAAAAGTAATGGACAGATTATTTTATTAGCAATTACTTCAATGTCTTGTCTTTCAAGCTGTGGGTTTAACCACGAAGAAATAACATCAAATAAAAGTGATGAAGTAGTTAGCGTTGATCCAACAAAAACTCAATTAATGATAGGAAATTATGATGGAGATTTAGGACATGAATGGTTACAAATAGTTGCTGATAAGTATACAGCCTTACATCCTGATGTTCAAATAATAATCAATAATGAAAAAGATAATTATGGTGATGCGAATTTACTTACTAATATTGATTCATATAATAATGATATGTACTTTTTAAATGCTATAACTTATTCAAACTATGTGAATCAAGATAAACTTTTAGACATTACTGATACAGTTAATAGTAAAATTGATGGGGAAGATAAGTCTATATTAGATAAAATGAATTCAACTTTGAAGGAATATTATAAATGGACTAAAAATAATAAAGATCAATATTATGCTGTCCCATTTTTTGATGCTGTTTTCGGTGCAATGTATGATTATGATTTATTTGAAGATGAAGGACTATTTTATAATACAGATAATGAATTAATTTGTAATAGTGAAAATGAAACCAAATCAGTAGGTCCTAATGGTATTCCTGGTGACTTTGATGATGGATTACCAGCAACATATTCTCAATGGACAAAACTTTTAGATACAATGAATAAAACTTCTATAATTCCTTATACTTGGTCAGGAATGTATCCTTATTATAGAGCACGTTTTTTGACATCTATTTGGGCAGACTATGAAGGCAAAGCCAACTTTGATATTAATCAATCATTAAGTGGATCTTATTTATTTGATGGAGATGACACGCCTACAAACATAAATTTGAAAAATGGCTATCTTTTACAAAATCAAAAAGGAAAAGAATATGCTTTAAATATGGCAAAGTATATTATATCTAATAAATATTACTCTAGTGATTCATTCTATTCTACAAATACCCATTTGGAAGCTCAACAAACATTTTTATTGAGTTGTGTAAATACCAAAGGAAAACGTATCGGAATGATTTTAGAAGGTGGATGGTGGGAAAATGGAGCTAAACCATTTTTCAATGAGATGGCCAAAACATATGGTAATAAATATGCTTATGGTCAAAGAAGATTTGGATTTATGCCAGTGCCAAAATCTGATGATGAAAAATCAAATAAAGAAACAACTCTTATATCTTCAACAGGCAATTCGATTGTATGTATTGCCAAAAAGACAAACCAACCAGAACTTGCTAAAGACTTTTTAAAATTTGTTCACTCTGATGAATCTTTAAGAACATTTTCAAGAGTTACTGGTTCTGTAAGACCATATTTATACCAATTAACAAAGGAAGATAGAAAAGAAATGAGTTTCTTTGCTACATCAATGTTTGACTTATATAATGATAAAAATACTAATATCTCTTATATAACATTATATGGAAATGATGTTTTTACTACAGAAACTAGTTTTTTAAATAATACAAATTGGTTTTGGGGAGCAAAATTGAATGAGTCTTCTTATTCGGATCCTTTATATGAGTTTTCTCAAAATGCTAATTTAACAGTTGCTCAATATATTCAAGGAATGAAAGATAGATATTCAGAAAGTGAATGGACAAAGAAGCTTTCTAAATACTTTGATTAACAAATATGATTAAAAAGTCGATTGCTAAAGTTGGAATATCATTTTCTAACTTAAAAAGAAATATTAAAAATTTCTTTTATGACATAAGTGTTTTTCTCCATAGCAAAATAAATAAAAAGAAAAAACAAGTTACTTTAAAAAGTAAAAAAAGAAACAAATTAGTTTTTTACACTTTATTACTTATTTTTCCAATGGTTCAATTTTTAATATTTTATGTATATGTAAACTTTAATTCTATCTTGTTATCTTTCCAAAAATGGGATGTAGATAATGCTAAGTTTGTATTTTTAGGGTTTGATAACTTTTCTAATGTTATAAATGATTTATTACATGATCCTGATATGAAACTTGCTACGGTTAATTCCTTTAAAATTTATTTATGTGGTCTTTTAATAGGCCTACCATTAAATTTGATTTTTTCCTTTTTTATGTATAAAAAGATTCCCGGACATGGAGCATTTTCAATAATATTATTTTTACCACAAATAATATCTTCTTTAGTAATATCTTTAATGTTTAAGTATATTGTTGAATACGCAATAGGTGATTTAAATGGAATTTTAGATTATGGTCAAACATTATTAAGTAATAAAAAAACAGGCTTTCCAACAATTATTTTTTATGGAATCTGGGCTTCATTTGGAACACAAATTTTAATCTATACCAATGCTTTTAGCAAAATAAATACTGAACTTGTTGAATATGGCAAGCTTGAAGGAATGAATCTATTGCAAGAATTTTATCACATCTCATTACCATCAATATTTCCTACAATCACAATATTTTTAGTGGCAGGGGTGGCAGGAATTTTTACAAATCAAGCAGCATTATTTAATTTTTATGGTACAGGCGCTCAACCATATATGCAAACATTAGGTTATGTATTTTTCATTAAAGTATTAAAAAATGATGTGGCAGGATTTGCTCAATATCCATATGCATCAGCTGCAGGAATATTATTTACTTTAATAGCTGCTCCACTTACTTTTTTAGTTAAATGGGTTCTTGAAAAATTTGGGCCAAGAGAGGAGTAAAAATGAAAAATAAGTCTATAACTAGCACTATAGTGTTTTCAATTGGTTTTATTTTACTAATAACTTATAGCATTTCTTTTTTAATTCCATTTCTTTGGTCAATTAATAGTGCCTTTAAAGGTGTAATTGATTTTAAATTAGATCCATTAGCAATAGTTTCTTTTAAAAAGATTAACTTTGCAAATTATAAAAAAGCTTACGAACTTATAAAAGTTCCAGTATCAGCCCATGGAGCATCATATTATGTTAAATTTTGGGAACTTATTTTCAATTCTTTAGTTTATTCGATTTTATGCACAATTATGCATGTTTTAACTCCATGTATTACAGCTTATGCAGTCGCAAGATATAATTTTAAATTTTCCAAAGTTGTTTATTCAATAGTTATTATTACGATGATTTTACCTACAATTGGTAATCTTGCTTCTTCTATACAAGTTAGTAAAATATTCCATACTTACGATAGTTTTATTGGACTTGCTATAATGAAAGGATATTTTTTAGGAACTAATTTTTTAATTTTCTATGCGGCTTTTAAATCAATATCAAATGAATATACAGAAGCAGCAGAAATAGATGGAGCTAGTCAATTTCAAATTATGACAACTATTATCTTACCTCTTGTAAAAACTACAATTAGTGCAGTAGCTTTATTAACATTTATTAGTTATTGGAACGATTATTATACGCCAATGATTTATTTACCATCACATCCAACAATTGCTTATGGACTTTATTATTTTAATAATAGTACAAACAATGAGGCAAGCTTTGTTACAGTTCGACTTGCTGGATGCATAATGGTTTCACTACCGATTCTAGTCGTTTTCTTATTTTTGAAAAATAAACTAACAGGAAACATGACTGTTGGTGGATTGAAAGGATAATGTATAATGAAAAAGAAAATATTATTTGTAGCAAGTATTGCTTTAATTGCTTCCTCGTTAACTATAGCTTTATTAAATACTAAAAATAATATAAAAACAGTTGCTTATGAAAAAGCAACAGAACTTTTTTGTAATGATAAAAACATCGATATTAAGGAAAATATGGCTTTGCCAAGTTCTTTTAAAGATAGTGAAGGAAATGATGTAGAAACTGACTTTGATTTAGAAATGGGAAGTGGAGTATTACTTACAAGTACCACTAATGGTTCAAGTGTTGATTTAGCGCCATTGTTTTCTAGTGATTTTGAAATAAAGATGCGACCATATAGTGACATTATAAATTATAATGTAAACTATAATGATGCAACTATAGAAATGAATCCATATTGTGATATAAAAGAAATTAAATTAACATTTCAAGATATAAACAATAATAAATTTGATGTTGTAATACGAGGTGGAGAAAAATGGAATATTCTTTCTCCATCGGCTAAAGTTGTTGTTAATGGTAGTAAATTTGGCTATTATTATGAAAGAGATGGAATAATACCTGTAACAACTTCTTTAAAAAATTCTCAAGGCTATTATACAAGAATTCATGGAACAACATTTAGTAATATTGCCTATACCGGTGGTAAAAAGAGTTCTAGTGAAAGTATGCCTTTAACTATCGGCTACAATGCTGATACTATGGAAGTATATACTTATACATATGGTATTGATAAAAGATATGATAGTGGACAATATAGAGTAATTGCTAAATTAAATAGTGATGATTTTGGACTTAATAGAATAAATTCATTCGATAAGTATAAAGTTACATTATCATTTCCAGAAATAACTACAAATAAGATGGCTAAAGTTTTAGTCTATAGTATTAATGGGCAAAGTTTATCAGGTCAAAAAATAATAAATGACTATGGGCCAATGACATCTTATACATTAAAACAAGAAGCAATTTTAAATACTAAGTATTTTCTTCCAAGTCCAAGTTGTTTTGATATATTAGAAAATAGTCAAGATAATAACTTTAAAACAGAAATTAAGATTTTAGATAACACTAATAAAACATATCCTTTATATGATAAAAATAATAATTTAATTGAAAATAATATTTATCAAGATGGTTGTTATTTTATTCCGACAAATAAAGGCAAAGTAACAGTTAATTATGTGTCTTATGATAGTGATAATTTAAAAGGAAAAGAAAACATTAAGGAATTAAATGTTTTAGAAAGTTTAGGAAATATTAATTATAAATTTAATAATTTGGATAAAAATTATATTTCTAATTCCAACAAAGGATTAAATTCGATTCTTAATATTATTCCAGTAGAAGTAGAATGCAATATTTTAAAAGAAAAAACATATGCTAATGTATCATTATATTTAAATGATAAAATCTTTAAAGATATTAAGAAAGAAAAAATATTACAAAAAACACCAATCGTTTTAGATAAAGTTGGAACATATAAATTAGTATATTCCATAGATAATTATTATAATGAAGATGTATGTTATACATTTATAGTAGATGAAAATACACCATTAATTGAATTATCTTCACAAATAGATACTACATACGCATATAATAGTATTTTTCAAGTGCCAAGTGCTAGTATAGATAATAAAAAAGCAAGTTTTTCTATTTATAATCCAGATGGTACATTATTACCTTTAAAAAGTAGTTTTCAATTAGATGAAATAGGAATGTATAACCTTACATATATGGGAAGAGTAAACGGAAAAGTATATCAGTATAAATACTATTTTAATGTTGCTCATAGTTCCTTAAATTTATTTACTTGTGAAGATGGAATTGAATCATCTTTTGGCAATACTGAGGACTTATTTGCTTCAAAACAATATGGACAATTAATCACAAGTACCAAAGCTAATAAAAAAGCAAGTTTTAATCAAGTTATAGATTTAACTTCCAATACTAAGGATGATATATTATTACAATTTATCACTATTCCTAATAATATTGGTTATTTTGATGCTTATCAATATCGTTTCACTTTAACAGATGTCAATGATGAAAACAATTATGTAGATATAATTCTATATAAAGGTTCTTGGGGAAATGAATTTTCTTATGTAAAAGTAGGCGCATCCAATCAAATTCCTGGTGGACTTGAAATGGGAAATGTATTAACTACTTACAATACGGGCACTCCTGTTAATTATTCAATGTCTGGAGATAATTTATCGGGATGTGAAAAATTCACCTTGTATTACGACAATAATGAAAGAGCATTTTATGTTGATAATATAAAAAGACCAGGATATAGTTATGGTAATTTAATTTTAGATTTAGATAATCCAAACTATGTTAGTGAAACAACTTTATGGAAAGGTTTTTCTACTAATGAAGTAAAATTATCGGTTAGTATCGAAATGCTTCAAGAATCATCGGCATCTTTATTATTAACAAAGATTAATGGAGTATCTTATGATAATTTATGGGTGGAAGATAATGTCGCACCAAATATTTATATTGATACTTTAGGATATGATGAGACTTCTTTACCAAATGGACTTGTAAATGTAAGTTATCCATTATTTATAGCAAAAGGCTTTGATAGCCTTGATGGAAAAGTAGAAGTTAACTATAAAGTATATAAAAATTATCAAACAATAGATCAAGAAGAAGTTCAAGTAGATAATAATTCTTTTATACCAAATGAAGCAGGAACTTATACAATAGTTTATTTTGCTTCAGATAAAGCAGGGAATTACTTTTCTAAAAATATAAGTATAGAAGTTAAAGATACTTTAGAAAAATTAAATTATGTTTTAAAGGACAATTTGCCAAAAAACACCTTTGTTGGTAAATATTTAACCTTACCACAAGGCATGCTACTTGGTGGATCAGGCAATATTACATTAAAAATAGAAGTAAAAGATCCAAATAATAATATTCAAGAATTAAATTTGAAAAATAAAACAATTTTCTTTGAAAAAAAAGGAACATATCAAATAATATTTACTTTAACAGATTTTTTACAAAATAAAGAAGTAATAACTCATGATATAGATGTAACAGTTTCTTTAAATCCAATAGTAAATGATTTTACTTTTAATGATACATTGATTGAAGGCTATAGTTATGACTTATCAACTTTTAAAGCTTATGATTATAAAGATAATTGTGAATCTTCATATTCTTATGAAATAGTTCAAAACGGAAAAACAACAAAATTAGAAAATAGTATTTATATACCTAGTGCAACAACAAATCAAGAAGAAGTTACTATAAGATTTATTGCAACAAGTAAGGATAAAAAAGGTCAAACAATAGAAGAAGTAAAAGCTCATATTTTAAAAGTTTTTTCAGGCAAAATGTTTAATTTAAGCAATCTATTTTATCAAGAAGGAATAAATGAAGTTATCTTAAATGATAATGATGTAATTTATTATACTTTAGAAGATAATGCTAAATTAACTTATGCAAATTATTTAATTGCTTATGGCCTTGAAACATCTTTTAAAGTTGATCATGAAAATAATAATTACGAAAAAATTATTGTCACAATGAAAGATAGTAAAAACATTAATCAAAAGGTAACATATACAATTTGTAAAAGTGAGATTTCAAAAACTATAAGTAAAGTTGTTTTCAATGATGGAAATGAATATGTTATAACTGGTGATTTTTACAATAATACTACTTATGGATTCAATATCCGTTATAACGATAATAATAATTCGATTATTGATGCTAACACTAATGCTTCAATTGGAAAATTTGTTCAATATGATAATGGAAATTTATTTGAAGGTTTTAGTTCGGGCCTTGTAAAAATTTATTTAGAGTTAAGTGGTGTTTCTGGAAAAAGTGGTTTAATTGTTCAAGGAATAGCTAATCAAGTTATTTCCAATGATACTAAAGATAGAACTGATCCTTTAATAAATATTATGGGTAGGTTAGAAAATAATCCACAAATAAATCAAGTAATGACTATTCCATATGCAATTGTAGCAGATGCTATAGATCCAAATGCTAAAGTTTCTTTAATAATTAGTGATGAAGATGGAATTATTTATGAAGGAGATATTTCTCAAGATTATCAATTTATACCAACAAAATATGGAAAATATACAATAAGTTATGTAGCAACCGATATAAATAAAAGAAGTAAAATTTTTCCATATATTATTACAGTTAAAGATCGTATCCCACCAACTATTACTTTAGAAGGACAAGTAAAATCATCATATAAACTAGGAAGTACATATGAATTGCCAAAAGCAACTATTCAAGATAATAATGATCAAGATTTATTAGTATATTTATATATCGAAAATCCAGATGGAGAACTTCGTTTAAAGGATAATGATGATTATTCTTTCACACCGACATTAAAAGGATACTATACAATAATTTATTATGCTCAAGATACATACTACAACTATGCAATGCAACAATATGTTGTATATGTTGGTTAGAAGGAGGATTATTATATGAAAAAGAACTTTTTACTTACATTACTAAGTTTTATTTTAATTAGTACCTCATTACAAAATTGTAGTTGTAGTAATAATAATGAAAGTGATAGCCAAAATAGTAGCGATGAAATTATAAAACCTAGTGATTCTATCGAAGATCCACTTACACAAACTAAATTAGTTGATAATGGTAATAGTAACTATGTAATTGTTTTGCCAAACAAAAATAATCGTTATTTAAAAATGGCATCTAATGAATTAATTGACTTATTTAAAGAAGCAACAGGGATTACTTTAAAATGTATTGAAGATAGAGAAATTGAGACATTTAATAAAAATGATAAGTATTTATCCATAGGAAATACAAAAATATTTCAAGAAAGTAAACTAACAATAGATGATAGTTTAGGTTTTGATGGATTACTGCTTTATACATATGGAAATAATGTCATAATGAATGGTGGCTCTGAAAGAGGTGCCATGTATGCAACTTATGAATTCTTAGAAAGACAATTCCATTTTGAATCATATGCAAGCGATGAATATGTAATTGATAAAAATGTAAAGAACATGTATTTAAAGGAATTTAATGTAGTAGAAATACCTCATTTTGAAAGAAGATCAGTAGGACTATTTTGCTATACAAATGATGAACAGTTTAGAAATAGAATGCGTCAAGAGTTTTATAGTGAAGGATGGATAACTTGGTCACATTCTTACTTTAAAATTTTACCACCTGATACTTACTATGCAGCTCATCAAGATTGGTATTCAAGTGATAAAAAGCAACTATGTATTACAAATGAAGAAATGATAAAGCAGTTTACTAAAAATGTAATTGATATGGTTGAAGCAAATCCTGATTGCTCTTATATGTCTTTAGGACATGAAGATAATACCGCATTTTGCGAATGTAAAAACTGCCAAAAAGAAGTTAAAGAATATAAAGAAAGTGGAGCAACAATTAGGTTTGCTAATAAAGTAGTGGATGCTGTAACAAAACATTTAAAAGAAACAAATCCAGAAAGAAAATTTTATTTTTCCATCTTTGCTTATTTAAGAACAATAAATGCTCCTTTAACAGAAGATAAACAAATTATAGATAAGTCTGTTATTCCAACAGAAAACCTTAGAATACTAATTGCTCCAATATATGCTTGTAACGCACATAATTATTATGATAAATGCAATAGTGATATTAATACTTTATTCTCTGATTGGAATATTCTAGCTAAAGGAAGAATCTATACTTGGATTTATAATAAAATATTTGCTGAATATTTCCTTCCATTTAATAATTTTTCAACAACTGTACAAAATTATAATATTTTAAAAGAAATTGGATCTTCTTTTGTTTATCATCAAGGTAATAAAGAAACAGAAGCTGGAGGAATGCAAGAAGTAAAAGCTTATGTTCAAGCTAAATTAATGTGGGATAATACTTTAAATCCTGAACAATTAACCAAAGATTTTATAAATAATTATTATAAAGATGCCTCTGATGCCTATTATCGTTATTACAATTATTGGCGCCTTGCTTTTGCAAGATGGGAAAGAGATGAAAGTTTACATTTCTATAATTCTTCAAGTAAATCACTAAATTTCTTTGATACAGATCATTTAACCAGAGATTTTGTCGATAAAACAAATGATTTGTTTATAGAAATGCTTTCTAGTATTGAAAAATATAAGACAGAAGATGAACAATTATATAACAAATTAAATTTAAGAATACAAAAAGAATATTTAACAGTTCGCTATTTATATTTAAGATTATATTTCGATGAATTATCTTATGATGAAGCAAAAGAAATGCTTGATGACTTTGAATATTATTGTGGAAAACATAGTATTTTTGTTTGGAGAGAACAAGGTATGGCTTCTCAAGTCGAAAGAACAATTTCCTCATTTGTTTCTTCATTAAGATTAAAATTAAATTCAAAATAATAAAAGGAGACAATATGAAAAAAGGTAGAAATTTGATTATTTTGTCGTTAGGATTACTATTATCATTTAATTTATTTTCATGTAAATCAAATAATGATTCAACATCAAATGTTACTGAAAGTAATGAATCAACTTCTTCAAGTAATGAAAGTAGTAATTCAAGTGTTGTTTCAGATGTTTATAATTTAGAGGTTTTAAAATCTAAAATCGAATTATTAGTAGGTGAAGAAGAAAAAATAGAAGTTATTTTAACAAAAAATGGTACTCAAATCACGGAAGGAATTTCTTTTGAAATTGCAAATAAAAGCATTGCTTCTATAGATGAAAATGGAAATGTTATAGCTTTAAAAGAAGGAAACACAACTATAACTATTAAAGCATTTGATCAAATAAAAACAGTTGAAGTAACTATTTTGGCGCCAGAAATATTTTTGCTATTAGATAAGGATAATTTAAAACTAAATGTTAATGAAACATATAAATTAACACCTTCAGTGAATTATGGAAAGTTACCTGAATTAATATATACTTCTTTAAATGAAGATATAGCAAGTGTTAGCGATGATGGGCTAATTAGTGCCTTGAAAGAGGGCGAAACTACAATTAAAGTTAGTGCAAGTGAATCATTATATGCAACATGTCAAGTAGTTGTTTCTAATACATATGAATTAATATTCCCAGAAATCATACAAAAAGAATGGTATGTAGGAGATACAATTGATGTAAATGCTATAGTAAAGGTAAATGGAATTACTACTCAAGAAGGAATTGTTGTTGAAGTAGATAATACTAAAGCAACTGTAAATGATAATAAAATAACTTTATTAGATGATGGCGTTATTTCAATTGATGTTTCATACGCTAAAAGTAATGAAAAGATAACTCAAACAATAACGGCATTTAATAAAGTTTCAACAATAGAAGATTATAACAATATTAAAAATGATTTAAATGGTTTTTATAAGTTAGCAAATGACATTGATTTTAATAATACAAGAGTTGAAACAATAGCCCATTATGCAGATGGTTACCAATCAGAAAATAATGGCTTTTCTGGAATATTTGATGGGCAAGGTTATAGTTTAATGAATATGTCTTATGGCTATCAAGGAAAAACATTTGCAAATTGTGCAGCTTTTGGTTTGATTGCTAAAAACGGACTTGTTAAAAATGTTAATTTTATAAATGTTACATTAGATAATAGAATTTCTGGAAGTGTAGCAACTATTAATTATGGTACAATTGAAAACTGTTTCGTGGAATGTAATATAACTTATAATACAACTAGTGAAGCAAATAATCCTCTTGGAGGTATCGCTTCTAAAAATAATGGAACTATTAAAAATAGTGTTTCAATTGTTAATATTTTAGTGGAAAATAATATTAATGTTGGTGCAATTGTTGGAAGAAATTTTGCTACAGGTACAATAACAAATTGTTATTCTTTAGCTATTGTAGGTGTTACAGAAAGTGCAAAGCCTACAAATAATCCAACAACTTCTGAAGCAGGCACAATAACAAATTCAGAATCTTTTGAAGAACTTTCCTTATTAAATGAAAAAGTAAAAAATCTTTCAGGTATGTGGAATGTTAAAGATGGCAAATATCCTCATTTAAATGATGTAGATTATAATATAAATATCGATAAATTAGAATACAATACTTATCCTGGATATGATGTTTCTTTAGAAGGCATTGATAGTAAAACCTCTTATTCTTTAAAAATAAAGGATAGTATTGAAGGAGTAAGTTTTGAAGATAATAAAGTAATTATTTCTAAAAACGTGCCTGTTAATAGTAAAATTATCGTAATAGTAGCAAATAATTATGGTGGCGAAGATCAAGAAATAACTATAAATGTAAATGAACCATTAGTAACTGTAGAGGGACCAGAACAAATATCATTTAATTTAAATAACAAGACAAGCAGTCTAGAAGATTATAGAAAATTAAATGGATTAACCTTCAAAAAAGGAAATCAAGAATATGATGGCCAATATAGTCTTGTATCAAGTGATGAAACTATTTTTGAAATTGATGGTAATTATGTAGTTGCTAAAAATCCAGGAAGTGCAACTTTAAGTGTCATTATAGATGAAACAGTAGTTTATACAATGCCAATTCATGTACATATCACTTATGTAATTCAAACTACAGAAGAATTTTTATCTATTGGCACTAATTCAAAAACAATGAGTTATGATTATGTTTTAGACAATGATCTTGATTTTAAAGGTGCGCAAATAAAAGCCTTTTCATCATATTGGTCAAATGAAACACAAAGCTTAGCATTTTCAGGAACATTTGATGGTCAAAATCATACTATTTCTAATTTTATGCCAATGTATAATGCTACTTTCCACAAAGATGGAAAAAGTGATAGAGATATTAGTATATTTGGCTATCTTACAAAAGATGCAGTTGTTAAAAATGTTAACTTTGTAAAAGTAAAATTATCAGATAGAAGTTCAGTTATTTCTTCATTTAGCTATGGCACAATTGAAAATGTTTATATTGAAGCAAGTTATATTAAATATGGAGGAATTAATAGAACAGCCACAAATCCTGGTGGAGTTATTGTTTCTAAAATGATGAATGGAGTTATTAAAAATTGTATTGTCAGTTTAGATGTTGCAAGTGATGCTAGTATTTATGCTATAGATAATACAACAATTTGTGTTGGAAGCTTTGTAGGAGCAGCCAATGGGGGTCAAATTATTGATAGTTATTCAATTTGTCAAGATGATAGACTAGGATTCTATTCAATAAATAATTCTTCTTGTACCTTAACTAATGCTTCAAAATATGCCAATATTGAAGAATTCTATAATAATGCAAATCTTGAATCATTTGCTTCTTGTTGGAATTTTGATGCAACACATCAACTTTATCCATCAATTAAGGGAATTGCTTTAAATATTATTACTGATAGTGAATATGTTTATAATGGAATTGCATTTGATTTATCTGTAATGGTAAATAGTCTTGCTGATATTCAATTTAGTTTAAAAGATGAAAATGAAAATATTTTAATTAATGGTACAAAACTATTAGCAAACAATATCGATGAAGATACTATTGTCATAGTTCTTGCTTCAAGTAAATATTCATTACCTGTTGAATTTACATTAACAATAAAAAATATGTCTTTAATATGCAATGGAGAAAATTCAATTACTTTCGATTTTATTAAAGGAGAAAGCAAAGAAGAAGATTATACAAAACCACATAATATTAAAGTTGTTTATGAAAATGGAACAGAATATGAAGGGAATGTCATTATTAAATCTTCAAATGAAAATATCGCAATAGTAGTTGGTGAAAATGTAATTGCTATGGGAGATGGTAATACCACAATTACCGTTGAAGCACTTGGAGTTGTAATTAAAGAAATTAGCATTAACTCGGTTATGTATAATCCAATTAAAACTAAAGATGAATTTTTAGCTATTGGAACAAATGCTCAAACTATGTCTAAAAAATATAAACTTATGAATGATATTGATTTTGAAAATAGTGAAATCCAAACATTTTCATCTTATGCATCAAGAAATACGATAACTTGGAAAGGAATATTCGATGGGCAAGGTTATAGTTTGAAAAACTTTATAGTCACAAAAGCTACAAATCCTGCAAGTTACGATGCTGGAATATTTGGATATATGTCTAAAGATTCCATCATTAAAAACACAAACTTTATTAATGCTACTATTTCTAATAGAGGTTCAGTTATAGCTGCTTGGGTTGAAGGTGTTGTTGAAAATTGTTTCGTAGAAATAAATTATAGTGAAATATCAGGAGAAACAAATGCTAATAATCCATCAGGTGGAGCTGTTGCTAAAATTGCGACTGGTGGTATAGTTCAAAATATTGTTGTTAAAATGGATTATGCTGCAAGTATTACTAATTTTACATATACAGGAGGAATTGCCTCATTAATAATGGCTAAAGATGGATATTTAAAAAATAGCATTTTAATTTGTGAAAATCCAAATGCCAATAAAGTTTTATTTAAAAATGGAGTTTCTACAGAAGATGCAAATACAGAAAATATTTATCAATATTTAAATCTTACTGAATTAGTTGAGGATACTTTAGCAAATACAACTGCTTTAAAACAAGTAGGGTTTGAATTTACGAATACTACAATTACTCATAATGGAGTAGTTGTGTATACTACGAATATATGAAAAAGAAATTAAACATATTATGGACACTTTTAGTAGTGTGTAGTTGTAACAAAGTAGAAAATGGTCACAGTAATTCAAGTAAGGAAACTATAAGTGAAACTTCTAATTATTGCAATGTTTATGGCTATGTTAAAGATGATAAATTAAATGGAATTGAAAAAGTCGAAGTTTATTTGCAAGATAATGAACAAAAACTGTCTTATACAGCTATAACAAATAATGAAGGGTATTATTTATTTAAGGATGTTTTTATGGGAAATTATTATCTTAAAGCAAGTTATACAGAACTTGAACTTTACGATAATTATATTTCTAATACCATTAATATTAAAAATGATTTTAGGGTAGAAGATATCATATTAAAAAATAAAAATATAGATTGGGGAAAACTTCAATAAAAGGAGATAAAAAAATGAATAAAAAAGAATATGAAAAACCTGAAATATCAATTATTGAATTATCAGTAAATGATGCAATTTGTGTTTCTGACGTTGTTAAATCAAATGATTTTAAAGATTTATTTGGCAAACCTGATGAAGAATTATAGGAGAAAAAAATATGAAAAAATTAATAAAAATATTGTCACTATCTTCTTTATTACTTACGGGTTATTCAACTTGTAAACAAGAAAGAAAAATTGCTTTTGAAGAGTTCAACAAAGATATTTTAAGTCAAGCAATAAATGTGCCAACAAAACAAATAAAAAAAGTAAATTCTAATGGTGATAGTCAAATTGTTGACCATTCAAAAATTTTCTATCAAACAGGTGCAGATGAAAATGCAAAATACTTGAGATTTGCTACAGCAATAGATGGAAGCAAAGAATTAAATTCTATAACTTACACAAGAACTTTATCAACATTTGATGAAGAAAGTGTTCCTGCTACAAAAATTGTTAATGTTGATACAATTTATAAAGGAATACAATCAGGCAATGAGATAAATTATTATAATCCAACAACTAAACAATTAACAACTGATGTAAATGAATTAGGAGATTATTATTTTGCTTGTTACACAATTAAGTTTAGTAAAGATACTTATAAAGATAGTGATATAACTATATCATTAGCTATAAATGGTATTGAAGATAGTACAACAATAACAACTAAATTATGGGATAACATTGAAGAATATAAGCTAATATTCGATTCTTTTACTAATACAGAATATTTTGTTGGTGAAACACTTAATTTAAATGCTTATGGAATGAAAAATGGTAAGAAAAATGATGATCCAATCGAATATACAATTTCTAATGCTACACTTGATAATAATAAAGTGGTTTTAAATAAATCAGGAAATATTTCTATTAAAGCAACATATCAAGGACAAAGCATTACACAAAACATTAAAGTATTTAATAAAGTTTCAACAACTAGTGATTTTTTAGCCATTGGAAATGATATTAATTCTATGAAAGAATATTATAAATTAGTTAATAATATTGATTTTAAAGGACAAACAATTAAGGCATTTTCATCATATCATTCAAATTTAAATACTAAGCTTGCCTTTTATGGAATATTTGATGGACAAGGTTATACAGTTGCTAATTTTACTCCTATGTATAATGCTACTTTCCATAAAGATGGAAAAAGTGATCGTGATATAAGTATTTTTGGTTTACTTAACGGTAATGCTATTGTTAAAAATACTAATTTTATCGGAGTTAAAATGTTTGATAGATCATCTGTAATTTCCTCTTTGAATTATGGAACTATCGAAAATTGTTATGTTGAAGCAACATATATTTATAATGCTGGAATTAATAGAAATGCTACCAATCCTGCGGGAGTAATTGTATCAAAAATGGCCAATGGTAGTATTTCAAATTGTATAACAAAGTTTACAGTTGCAGAAAATGCTAGTATTTATGCAACAGATAATAAAACAATTTGTGTTGGAAGTTTTGTAGGAGCTGCCAATGGTGGAAAAATAACAAACTGTTATGCAATATGTGCAGATGAAAGATTAAATTTCTATTCTGTAAAAGGTAATTCTAGTACATTAACAAATGTTCAAAAAGTAGCTAATGTTGGTGAATTTTACGAAACTGTAGATACAACAACATTTGATAAAATTTGGTCATTTGATAATGAAAATAAAAACTTACCACATCTTGGAAATATAAATATGGTAGTTGCAGAAAGTGCTACAGCATATAATAATAATTCATTTGATTTATCAACTTTAATTACTTCAAGTTTATCTACTATAAGTTTTACTTTAAAAGATGAAACTGAAAATGTTTCAATAGTTGGAAATGAATTAAAAATAGGTGCAGTAGTAGCAGGAACACAAATAAAAGTATTAGCCTATGATGGATATAATGAAAAAGAAATCACTATTGTTGTAAAAAATTTAGGACTTACTTGTACTAGTGAAGATCAAATAGAATTTGACCTAATTAAAGAAGTTAATGAAGAAGCAGAATTTTCTAAACCACATAATGTTAAAGTGCTTTTAGAAGATGGAACTGAATATGAAGGAAATGTAACTATTAAATCATCTAATGAAAATGTGGCTATTGTTGTCGGAAATAATATCAGGGCTACAGGAAGTGGAAAAGCAATAATATCTGTTGAAGCATTAGGTATTTCTTTAAAAGAAATAGTTGTTAATTCTATAATTTCCACTCCAATTAGAAATGTAGATGAATATTTAAAAATTAGAACAAATGCTACAACATTATCAGATAATTATAAACTAATGAATGATATTGACTTTGAAAATCAAAGAATAAATACCAATGCTCATTATAGTGAAGGATATACAAATGCAAGTAAAGGTTTTTCTGGAATATTTGATGGGCAAGGGTATAGTTTGAAAAATATGTCTTTTGGTTATCAAGGTAAAACATCGGCAAATTGTGGCGCTTTTGGTACAGTTGCTACAAAAGGAGTTATAAAGAATGTTAACTTTATTAATGCTTTAATTGATAATCGTATTTCTGGAGTTATTGCCGTTATGAACTATGGAACTATTTCTAATTGTTTTGTAGATTGTACAAATTCCTATAATACAACAACTGATGCTAATAATCCGATGGGAGCAATTGTCTCTAAAAATTATGGAACAATTGAAAGTTGTGTGGCACATCTTGTTATTAGTGCTAAAAATAATGTTAATATTGGGGCAATTGTCGGTAGAAATTATGATGCTGGTATTATTAATAATTGTTTAGCAATTGCTGATGTTGAAGTTACAGAAAGTGCAAAGCCAACAAATACACCTACTAGTTCTAGTGCAGGGAAAATAAGTAATGCTAAAGCCTTTAAAACGTTAAATTTACTATTAGAAGACACTACAATAAATAAAGAATTATTAGAATATTTTACATTCACAAGTACAACAATTATGCATAATGGAAAAGTTGTATACACACTAGAAACAAACTAATTGATTAATATTTATCCAATCAATTAGTTTGTTGGATAAATATTATTGCTGGAGGAGAAAAATGAACGTTATTACGCAAAATGAAAAAATTTTAAAAGGCATCGATACTTTAAAAAAAGAAAAAACATTTAAATTATTTAAAGAAGATATTACTCTTAATTTACATAGACATTATATTAATAAACTAATTATTAAGCGAAATAAACAAAATATTGATATATATTATTTTAAAGAAAACACTATTTTTAATGCTTTATTTGAAATAGAAGCAAACATTTCAAATGATAATTTTGAATTAGAATTAAGTAGTAATATAAATGATTTAGGTGTTATGATAGATTGTGCAAGAAATGGCGCAATGAACGTTCAAGCAATAAAACGATTTATTATAAATTTAGCATTAATAGGATATGATTCATTACAATTATATATAGAAGATGTAATTAATATAAAAGAAGAAAAAATGCTTGGATATATGCGAGGAGCATATACAATTGATGAATTAAAAAGCATTGATGACTTTGCCTCAATGTTTGGAATTGAAATGATACCATGTATTCAAACATTAGCCCATTATAATCAAATCTTTAGATACCCAGAATATATGGCAATTAATGATATTGATGATATTTTATTAATAGATGATGAGAGAACTTATGAACTGCTAGAAAATGTTTTTAAAACTGTTAGAAAATGTTTTAAATCCAATAGAATAAATATTAATATGGATGAAGCAATGCATTTTGGAAGAGGAAAATATTTCGATAAACATGGATTAAAAGATAATTATGAACTTTTATTAAAGCATAAAGATAGAGTAATCAATATTGCTAAAAAATATAACTATGAGGCTTCAATGTGGTCAGATATGTATTTTAGAAAATATTATAATAATCAATATTATGTGTTAGATGGAGATATCGATTTCAAGAATTTATATGTAGACAATGTTAATTTAATTTTTTGGGATTATTATCATACAGACATTAATATTTATAATAATATGTTTAGATTACACAAAAAAATTAATAATAATGTAGCTTTTGCTGGTGGAATTTGGACTTGGAGAGGCTTTATTCCACATCTTCATTTTACAGAAAATTCTATGAAAGTAGCGATAAAATCTTGTAAGAAAAATAATATTAAAAACATATTTTTTACAATGTGGGGAGACAATGGAAATGAATGTTTAAGAAATTATTCTTTAGGCTCTTTAATTATGCTACAAGAACTAGTTCAAAAAGATAAGATATCAAGAAAAATAGTTAATAATAAATGCCAAACACTCTTAGGGTATTCTTATAATGAATGGTTATATTTAGATCATCCAAATTTTATTGATATTAACGATGCTAAAAGCTATAATTCAAATCCATCAAAGTATTTATTATATATGGATCCATTATTATCTCAATATGATGAATATATATATGATGACTATGAAAACTTTTATAAAAGACTTGCTAAACATTATCAAACATTATCAAGAAAAGATAGTGAATATGCTTATTTATTTAAAAATAATGCTTTACTTTGTAAAGTATTAGCTTATAAAGCAACATTAAATACTATGTTAAAAAAAGCTTATGATAATAAAGATAGGGTATTGTTACAAAAGTGTTATACTAATGCATCTCTTGCTTATCAACATGTCTTGAAATTCCATAAAAATTATCAAAAATTATGGGAAAATGAAAATAAAATGGCTGGATATGAAGTAATAGATATTCGACTTGCAGGAGTAGAAGCTAGATTAAATTATGCAAAGCAAATTATCCAAAGAATCATAAATAATCCTAATATAATAATTGAAGAATTAGAATACGAAAGGAAATCAGCAAGTAATATTTATAAAACAAAAAACAATGAAATATTGCAAACAACATATGTAAATATTTCTACAACGAATAGGATGTGATAACATGGAAAAATATGGAATAGGTTTTTGGGGTTTATCAACACTTGCAAATGATGATTTTTCTAGAATAGATATAGCAAAAAGATTAGGCTTTAATAGTATTGATGTCGATTTAACTAAGATAAAAGAGGACTTAAGTGATATTAAATTAAAAGAATACTATAATAAAATATATAATTATGGCAAAGAAAATGGCATTGAATTTTCCCAAACACACGCTCCATATACATCATTTCCAAATTATATATTATCTAAGTATTTTAAATCGATAGTTCGTTCTATAAAAATAACTTCATATTTACATTGTAAATATATGGTGTTGCATCCACAAATATTTGATCAAGTAAATTACAATACAAATTTTGATGATAAAGAGTTAGAATTTAATATAGAGTTTATAAAAAAGTTGATACCTTATTTAAAAAAATATAATGTCAAATTATGTGTTGAAAATGTTTATGATTGGGATAAAAGTGTTAATCCCAAAAAGATTCGTTTAGTTTATTATTCTTATCCGGAAAATTTAAGAAAATTAATCGATAAAATAAATTCTCCATATGTTGGAATATGTTTAGATACAGGACATATGAATCTTGCAAAAGTATTACAATCTAAAGCAATTGAAATCTTTAATGACAAATTATTTGTATTACATATTCATGATAATTATGGAGTCAAAGATGATCATTTTAGAATTAATGAAGGAAACATTAACTGGCAAGATTTCTTTAATAGTTTGAAAAAAATAAATTATGCAGGAGTGTTTAATCTTGAAATAAAGCCCTTGTCAACAGAAATTGATTTTTATCAAAAGGCAATTGATGATTTAAAACTAAAGGTACAAAAATATTATGATTAATATAGAATATGAAAATTATGTTAACTTTTATAATTATATCCAAGCTAAAAAAGTATTAGTAATATGTGATGTAAACACAAAAAAATATTACCAAAGTATTGCATTGAAATTAGAAAGTAATGCACAAAAAGTTTTATTGATAGAATTTAAAAACCAACACTTATTACCAGATAATGAAGCAATTAAGAAAATAAACGATAATGTTAAAAACTTTGATTATCTTTTAGCAATTGGTTCTGGTACTTTAAATGATTTAGCTAAATATGTTGCAACAATTAATCGAATTGATTCTGGAATATTAGCAACAGCTCCTTCAATGGATGGATATGCATCAAAAGGCTCAGCATTAATG
>CAKPXW010000005.1 GCA_934202505.1 uncultured Bacilli bacterium
CCTGCTTATCCGTGTCGTGTTCTATAAATATAAAGGAGGCTTCAATGATGAAAAAGTCGTTAATTTTCTTTATGCTTGCGTTGTTTTTACCACTGTGTTTTGCGCTGGGAGCTTGCGGTGATAAAAACGGAGGAGTAAACAAACTGACTGCCGAAAGCGGCATTACCGCAGACGGCGTGTTTGAAAGTGGCTCTACGCTTAATACCATACACCATTCCTTGGACAGCGAACAAGGCAAGGTTGCAATTTCGGCAATTGACAAGTCGTACGACAGAGCAAGAGTTGCCGTTTTTGATATCACTATCACAAAGGACGGCGAAAAGGTGCAACCAAGCGACAAGGTCAAAATTACAATGCCGAAACCGTTCGAGTCTGATGGTTACATCACCTATCACGTCAAGGACGATAACGCGGTAGAGGAACTAAAAACCACAGTTGACGGCAATAATATATACTTTGAAACGACAAGTTTTTCGTATTTTGTGGTTGCGGGCTTGGTAAATGACGATCAACAGCATATACACAGTTATGTTGAAAAAGTCACCGACAGAAACCTCGTGGACAACGCAACATGCCAAAGAAGGGCGGTTTATCGCCTTGTTTGCAGCATTTGCGGTAGTTTAGGCAGGGAAACGTTTGAATACGGCGAACTTGCTCCTCACAACTTGCGTGAAGAAAAAGGTTACGACCCTCGGTGCGAAAAAGACGGACTTACCCACGGTAAACGTTGCATAAACCCGGGATGTACTTATACCGAGCAGAAGCCGATACCCGCTATCGGACACGACATGCAGGACGTTGCCGCAAAAGAGCCGACTTGTACGGAAATCGGCTGGAAAGCATACAAAAGGTGCGCCCATTACTGTGGAAAAACCGAAGGTTACGAGGAAATTCCTGCCACGGGGCACAATTTATCTATAACCATTCCGCGTGTGGATCCGACTTGCGAGAAGTGGGGCAACGAAGAATATAAAAAGTGTTCCAACCAAGGGTGCGACTACCACACTGAATACAAGGAGTTGCAAGCCTTAGGACACGACGAGGAATGGCACGATCCCTACGACGCAACCTGCACGGAAGACGGATATAGCAGAACTTACTATATTTGTAAGCGCGATGGTTGCGATTACACTTCCCAAGTAGACAGGTATGTAAAGCCCGCATTAGGTCATTTTCTCAAACATTATGAGGCAAAACAAGCGGACTGTTTGCCGGGCTGGAAAGCGTACGACGAATGTCAGCGCGATGGTTGCGACTATAATACGAAAGTAGAAATCCCCGCCAATGGCAAGCATAGTTATGTTTGCGACGTATGCACGACCTGCGACGGGATTAACCCAGCTATGTACACGCGCGATGGCGATTACATCTATTTTGGTTACTGGCCGCAAACTTGCGAGAAAGACGAGACCGTAATAGCGCAACTCAACGCAATTGCGGGAACGCCACCCCTTCCGCGTGATAACGAAAATCCTTACAATTGGGAAAGTCACGAGGGTACTACTTATATGTGGCAAAAAATCGTTATATATAATGGCACGAAATACCTTGGCGTTCAAATGAACGACTATCGTGCATCGGGGGTTTATAGTCTGAGAAGCTACATCATGAAAAACGGATATTTCACGTTTGACGTGTACTGGTTTAAGTATGAACCGATAAAGTGGAGAATTCTCACGACAAACAAGAATTCCGCCTTTATCATGAGCGATATCGCTTTGGATTCCTTTTCGCTACAACCCGAAAGATACCAAGGCTTTTATAACGAAAAATACGGCGTTTATAGAAAAGATCAGGATGGTAATTTAGACGGAACTTATGCCAACAACTGGGAATATTGTTTCCTACGCCATTGGCTCAACGAGACTTTCTACAACGAGGTTTTCAACGACTTGCAAAAGAAAATCATACAGACCACACACCTTGACAACAGCGCGAGAAGTTCCAATCCCAACGATTACCCGAAGTATTACGGCTACGAGGAAAACGCAGGGAAAAACAAGTATGCGGACCAATGTAAAGATACGGACGATAAGATCTTTTTACTGTCTTTGAGAGATATTACCACGACGGCATACGGATTTAATAAGGACGTATTAGCGAAAGATTCCGCAAGAAATCTACTTGCAACCGATTATGCCAAATTACACGGTGCGCCGATGAATACCAACGATAAAAAATACGTTACCTGGTACACTCGTTCGCCGACTACTGATGATGGATACTCAACCTTCGTTATGGATAGACATGCAGGCGGAGCCATAGATAGCATCCAACTAGCGCCTGATGGTGGCGTAGTCCCAGCACTCTGGATAACCCTTTAAGACAATCTAAGAAAAAGACAATCGGGTCAATGTATATCAATTCGAAGTCGCATAAGCGACACGGACATATCCCCATAAAAAATTAAAAGGAGATAATATTATGACACACACTAAGGCGAATAAATCAAAAATATTAGCACTTATACTTGGCCTTTCAATGAGCCTTGTGCTTATGCTCGGCATGGTATTTTCAAGTCCGACTTTTGCGGCCTATGCGGAAGGAGGAACGCAGATTGATACATTGGGCGTAGCGTTCAAAAAGGTAAACGTCGGCGACAGTCTTGCCAACGCGTTTGAATTCGAGGATGAAACGGAAAGAACGCTCAAAGTGCCAGTCGGCGCAAACTATACGGCAACGCTCGAATTCGTATCCAAAAACGGACAAGCGATAACGTTGTGGGAAAAAGACAATGCGTCGTTTCCGTGGAGCAGGGTTGAAAACCAACTAATCGAACAGAAAGTTGGGTATTGTATCCGTGTCTTTTTTGAGCCAAAAGAAAACTATAAACTATCTAAAGAAGCAGACGTGCTTAAAAGGAACATGAAGGTTTTGGGTGCGGAACTCGGCAAAGGAAAGGATATAGAACTTTGGGACAGCGCAGGACAAAACACCATTACCACGGCAATAAAAATGGATTTTATCATTTCCAGAGGAATGACTTATATAGGTTATCCGCGATACATTTCTCCCCGAATCAACGAAACGATATCTGGCAAAATCGGTACGGATTTTACCGACACAGGTATATGGATCAGCGGTGCGCCCACTCCTTATACATATGAGGCAAAGATTGCGCCCATAGGAATGGAAATTCAAACGGTCAACGTTTTCGGTAAGTCGGATTGTTACTATCAGATAATCGCCAAAAACGCAATGGACGGCGGAACGATGTACATCACCGCAACGGCAGCTGACGGACAGATGTGCGATATTCCTGTCAAGATTGCGGCAGTATCGGGCGGACACGAGCATACATGGGTTGAAAAAATCGAGAAAATTGATTTCGAGCATCACGGTTATACAAAATGCACCGACCCTGATTGTCCAGGTGTTGCCCCTGCTTTTGACAAAGGCTCGCAGTATGCAAGTCACGAGTTTGATGGTGGGTGCACTGCGGCATGCACAAAGTGCGGTGACCTCGGCAATCCCGACGCAAAGCACAATTTCACTGCCGTTGCTAGCGATGACGACGCAACTTTCCACGTGTTTAAGTGTGTTTGCGGCGAATTTGAAAAGGACGCAAACGGCAACATCAAAAAAGAAGAACACAGTGGCGGAACTCAAACTTGTCTAAGTGGCGCACAGTGTGATGTTTGCGGCAAAGAATACCTTGCAGCGACAGGACATAAATACGAATTTAAATCGTTCGGTAATGGTGATGGCACTTACACGCACCTCGGATTCTGCAAATATTGTAAAGAAGAAGATACGAATTTAAGGCACTCCCCTACCGGTGGCACGGCAACTTGCCAAAAAAAGGCAAAGTGTGACTATGAGAAAAACGGCGCCACGTGTGGTTTGGAACACGGAGATTTTATTCCACATAATTTTGTAAACGGAACTTGTACGAAGTGTTTGTCTGATAAATATATCAAAGAAGTTTTAATAGACGTGCCGGAGTTTTATAAAGGAATGGCGTACGAAGCGATGTTTTATCCCACAGTAATAAAAGGAAACGTAATAGATTTGGGAATCAATTACCATATTGCATCTTTTAGTCGCGATGGGAATGGCTATTTAAGCGGCCCACATAATTTTAAAACGACGTTCATTACCGAAAATAGTGTCATGCAATACGCATTTAAACCGCAAACGAACTGCGCTTTTCCGGAAAACATAGACGATTTAAACGTTAAGGTAACTCGTGGCGAAATGCTGAGCAAAAAGATAAGAGATAACAGCGGAAATCTTGTCGTACTTGTGTTGCTTTGCGTCGAAAGCGTCGTGCAATCAATAGATATAGAAATTTCTCAACCCCTTGCTGGGCTTTTGCCCGAGACGATAACGGTCACAGAAAAAAACGGATTAGAGGTGACGGTAAACAACGTAAGCGGATTCCTGTATGATGGGGTGATGACCTTAAACCAAAGCATGCAAGTAGAAGTAACGATAAAAGCTCCGAAAGGAAAAATATTTCAGACCCTTGGTAAAACAAGCATCGAAAATTGGCTTTGTAAACTCAACATCGACGGAGGAAATTTGTCGAGTTATACTCAAAGCACGGACCTAAAGGAGATTACGTTCGTCTTCCAGACCAAGCCAGCAATAGAGTGTCCACATGAAAAGATAACGCTCAAAGAGGAAGGAAAACTCGAAACTTGCACCGAGGACGGAATAAAAGATAAATACGTTTGTGAGAACTGCGGAGCAGCGTTTTTCGATGCCGCTCGCACCATGGAGTGGAACGCCACGAGTGCGGTTATTCCAAAGGGCCATTTATCCATACGTCACGACGCAACCCCTTGCTCTGAGGGCAAGGATGGCAATATCGTGTATTTCGAGTGTCAGCGCGATGAGTGCGGAAAATTCTTTGAGGATGCCGCTTGCAGCAAAGAAATCACTCTTGAACAAACAATTATTCACGACTTTAAGGACAAATGGTCTTCGAACAAGGATAAGCACTATCATGAGTGCAAAAACTGCGCCGAAATTAAAGATGAAGCCACCCATCGTCCTGACAAAACGGCGGCAACCGAGGATGAACCGGTCAAGTGTCTCGACTGCGAATATATTATCACTCCCGTGCTTGGACATATCCACAAAACTACGCTTGTTGACGGAGTTGACTCAACCTGTATGAAGGAAGGATTGAAACCTTATTACAAGTGTAGCGGTTGCGAAGTGAAGTTCGAGGACAAGGAGGCAACCAAGCCTATCACTGATGAAAGTTCACTTGTGATTGCCAAAGCACACAAGTTTGGAGCGTGGGTAGACGAAGTACCGGCAACCGAGGAAAAGGAAGGCGTGAAAGCACACAAAGATTGCGAGTTCTGTAACAAGCACTTCAACGAAAACGGCTTGGAGATAATAGATCTTACGATAGCAAAACTCGTAAAGGTAGAAGTCACAGTTGTCGGTGGCACGGGTGGTGGCAGGTTTACTGTCGGCGACACCATAACTGTAACGGCAGAAGATAAAGAAGGAAAAGTGTTCAAATGCTGGAAGGACTCCACCGGAGAAATCGTAAGAACCGAAAAGAGTTATACCTTTACGGTGACGGGAGAAACAACCCTTACGGCTGTATATGAGGATGCTCCTGTAGCAAAGAAAGGATTGTCTGGCGGTGCGATTGCTGGTATCACAATCGGCTCGGTAGCGGTCTCAGGAATCGGGGGATTTGCAATCTTCTGGTTTGTTGTGAAGAAAAAGACTTTTGCAGAATTAATTGCAGCAATCAAAGCAATATTTACCAAAAAGAAATAAGATGAAATAATAGCAACGAGCCGTCCGTAGTCAATGCGGACAGCTTTAATTCTAAAAGGTAATATTTTGATTTATAGGAGCAGATATGGCTAATGAAAACAATAAAATCAAACTGTTTATTTTGTAAAATATTTTAAGCAAGAACACCGACAAAAATCACGTAATGAACGTAGACAAGATAAGAAAAAACTTGCAAAGCGTAGGATAAGCGTAATGCGTAAAGTTATTGCCGTATTAAATGAATATGGTTATGAAGTGATGTCCTACAAGAAAAAGTATTACTATTATTACGTTGTAAGTCACCTGATAGAAACGGTGAAAGTAGTTATGCTTGCAGACACAGTTCATGTTTTAAAGATACAGACTACGAAAAAAACTTGTATATTTTTACGCTTATCGTGAAAAAAACAACGATAAGCGTAGAAAATAATAAGAAAAGAAGTTACACGGTGAAAATCGACAATACGATTTTTATTGTGAAAACGGAAAAATTAGAAACGGCACATGAAACAGCAAAGCAGAAAATCAAGAAATTGATAGAGTTCCTTTACATATTAATTGTGCTTTTTATTTTTCTAAATATTTTTCTAAAATCTTTTCAAGTTTAGCATTATCATATACATAACTGCCATGGTCTTCACCATATACAATTTCTAAAGTTGAGTTTTTTATATTTTGATTTATATATATTTGATGATCTTTTAAAATTAAATCATTTTCACCATATATAAGACTGATTTGACAATTTAAATTATTTAATTGATCTTTAGAAATGTTTGGTTCATTTATCATTAATTTAGCTAATAATCTATCATTTAAATTAGAATTTTTAAGGCTATCTTTTATTGATTGATTATAAGTTTTTTCTTCAATTCCTGTTGGAAAAACATTTAAACCAGCTAAAATAAGTTTACAATTAAAAGCATTATGCTTCATTTTCATTAATAAAGCAATAATAGCCCCATCAGAATAGCCAAAAATAATAGGATTAACAATATTTAACTTACAAATAAAATCATATAAATCATCTGCCATATCTTGATAATGGTATTCTTCTATTTTCATTTTACTTTTCCCATGACCTCTAGCATCTAAGGCATACACTAAATAATTTTTACTAAGTTTTGTTATTAGATTATCAAAAATATGGCAATTTTCTCCATTTCCATGTAATAAAATAATAGGCTTCCCTTGACCACATTTTAAATAATTCATTGTGAATTGTTCTAATTCTAATTTCATAATTTAAACATCCTCATGTATTAAATTATTATAGTATATGTTGCTTTGAAATGAAACAGCAAAATTAATTAGCACTCATGTATTGACAGTGCTAAAAATGAGTTATATAATAATAGTGCACAGTTAAGGAGTGATTATTTATGAGTGAAGTAAAAGAATTTAAAACAGAGTCTAAAAGACTATTAGATTTAATGATTAATTCTATATATACAAATAGAGAAATATTTTTAAGAGAATTAATATCAAATGCTAGTGATGCTATTGATAAATATCATTATTTAACATTAAAGGATTCTTCTCTTGCCAAAGAAGATTATAGTATTAGACTTGAAGTAAATAAAAAAGATAGAGCAATTACGATTATTGATAATGGTGTCGGAATGACTTATGATGAAGTTGTTAATAATTTAGGAACAATTGCTAAATCAGGTTCTGCTGATTTCATTAATTCTTTAAAAGAAAATAAAGATGATGCTAGTAAGGAACTTGAAATTATTGGACAATTTGGTGTTGGATTTTATAGTGCCTTTATGGTAGCAAACAAAGTAGTTGTTGAAACTAAATCTCCTTCAAGTGAAAAAGGATATCGTTTCACAAGTGAAGGAACAGAGACATATGAAATTGAAGAAATTGAAAAAGAAAATCATGGAACTTCAATTACATTGTATTTAAGAGAATCTACTAAAGAAGATGACTATGATAAATTTCTAGAAGAATATGAAATTAGACATCTTGTAAAGAAATATAGTGATTATGTAAGATACCCAATTAAAATGTTAGTTAGTAAGTCTATTGCTAAAAAAGATGAAAATGGCAATGAAATAGAAGGAAAATATGAAGATGTTTTAGAAGATGAAACATTAAATTCTATGGTTCCTTTATGGAAAAAAGCTAAAAAAGATGTAACACAAGAAGAATTAAATGAATTTTATAAAGCAAAATTCATGGATTATCAAGATCCAATGCTAAGCCTTCAAATTTCAACAGAAGGTGTTATTTCTTATAATGCATTGCTTTTCATACCAAAAAAGCCACCATATGATTTGTATTCAGAAAATTATGAAAAAGGTTTACAATTATATACAAAAGGCGTATTTATTATGGATAAGTGCAAAGAACTTGTTCCAGACTATCTAAGATTTTTAAAAGGATTAGTTGATAGTAGTGACTTATCTTTGAACATTTCTCGTGAAATGCTACAACAAGATAAACAATTAGTTAAAATTCAAGCAAATCTTGAAAAGAAACTTCTTTCTGAACTTGCACGTTTACGTGATAATGAATTTGATAAATACGTAGAGTTCTTTGATAACTATGGTATAAATCTAAAATATGGTGTTTATGATGGATATGGCGTTAATAAAGAAAAGTTACAAGATTTATTAATTTATCAAACTGTAAATGAAGATAAAAAAGTAACATTAAAACAATATGTTGAAAAAATGCCTGAAAAACAAGAATTCATTTATTATGCTTCTGCTAAAAATAAAGAACAAGTTCTTGCAATGCCACAAATGGATTTAATTAAAAAGCAAGGTTATGATGTAATTATTTTAAGTGAAAATGTAGATGAATTTGCTATTCAAGTTTTAGGAGAATACAATAAGAAGAAATTTAAATCAATTAATCAAGGAGACTTAGATTTATTATCTAAAGAAGAAAAAGAAGATATTGAAAAATTAAAAGATTTAAAGAAACCATTAATTGAAAAACTTAAAGAATTATTAAAAGATGATGTAAAAGATGTTGTGCTTTCAGAAAGATTGACATCTTCTCCAGTATGTCTTGTATCAAGTGATGGTGTTTCTTTTGAAATGGAAAAAGTATTAGCTCAAAATCCTGTAGGTAATAATATAAAAGCCGATAGAATTCTTGAAATTAATCCTAACCATGAACTATTTAAAGCAATTGAAGGAATTTATTCTTCAGGAGATTATGTTTCTTTAAAAGAATATGCTGATCTTTTATTATCACAAGCTTTATTAATGGAAGGATTCCCATTAAAAGATCCAGTTAAATTTTCTAATTTAATGTGTGACTTAATGGTAAAAAGTACAAAAAATAAATAGATACATGTAAAAAGTTGATTGTTTTTAAGGACAGTCAACTTTTTTCTTGCATTTGATTTAACCAATATATAAAATAATTTTATATAAAAAAATTAGGAGACTTTATTATTTATGGACTATTTAGCAAATATGTTTAAGGACATTTATAGCTCATTTGTAAAATTAAATTATTATTACATATTAAGTATTGTGAAAAATCACCAAGATGCTTTAGATATTTCTATGACAGTATTTGAAGCATATTTAGTAAGTAATAATAAAACAATTCAAGAATTATCGCAGACAATATGTAAAAAATATATTGAAACTCATCCAGAAGTATTAAAAAAGAATCTGAATGATATTGATTTTATTGTTCCAGATGAAATCTATGAAATGTTTTCTTTTAAATCTTATTTATTTTATAATGAAACAGATAATTGCATCATAATATATCATTTAATATATAATTTATCATTTGTAGAAATTGCCAAACTGTTAAAAACAACTCCAGAAGATGTAACATTAACTTTTGATAGAATAATTCAAAAAATAAAATATGCTTATAAAGAAAAATCAAAAATACAAAAAGGAGATTCATAAATGAAAAATAAAAAGTATCTTTCAATTTTATTATTGGCGATTTTATGTGGTTGCAATGGAAAACAAAATAGTGAAGGCACTACTAATAATTCAAACTTATCAAGCGTAGAAGAAAGTAATGATAGTAATAGTTTGGAAAGTGAAAGCGAAAGTAGTAGTACTAAAAAAGACTATAATCTAGAAGAAAATGAAACATATACAAAAATAAATGTTTCACAAAAAGATTTAGAGACTTTAACTTATAATTCCATAAAAATTAAAGGAATTGATAATCTTGCTGTGGATCCTTTTAATATTACTTATTTCTTTAATGATGCTATAATACATAACCCTACTAAAGAACTTTTAAGAAATAAATGCATTTTATATACATCTTCTTGGTATGAACAAAAAACATTTTTGAGAGATGATAATTGCAAAGAGTATGAATTAGAATATGAAGATGGTATTTGGTATGTTAATAAGATAAATGATAAATCAAATAACTTTATTCCTTTTAATAGAGCTATTCTTTCTTTACCAAGCAATTTTTCGATGTCTTATAAAGTTGGTGATGTAGTAGAAATTGAATCAGGTACAATTCCTCAATATGATATTGGATTATATAACCAAGATGGAAAAAGAATTGCTATAAAAGCAGCTAATAAATTAAAATGGAGTAAAATTGGAATAAATTTATATGATAATAATACTTTATCAAAAGTAACAAGTTCAGCATGGGTAAAAGTTGCTACTATTAATTGTAAATATGATAGTAGTAAAAATGTTTATAAAGTTGATAAATTTAGAAGACAAGAGCAAAATAAAAAAGTATATACAAATGTTAATGATGGATTTACTCTTGCTGCAGGTCTTGAATTTAATAAAGAAAACTTAGCAATTTTAGAAGGAATAAGATTCAATATAAATGACACAATAAAAGTTGAAGAAAACGCTAACTTAATGAATAGAGAATATAATTTTTCTTTACAAGGCACTAATAAAGTTATTTTAGATGATGAAAGTGAAGTGAATTTTTCTATTGAAAAATCCACAAAATATGGAGCAAAGTCATGTTGGCTATTTGAGATAGCAGTTAACAAAAATAATGTAATTGTAGAAACAAATTCTTGCGTTAATATTCCAGAAGGAGGATATAAATTAGCTTTAACTAATGAGAATTCTACAACTGGAGAAGGAATTAACTTAATATTAGATGATTATTTTCCTATTGGAGCAAGGGTAAATATTAATAAAAATAATATAACTATTATAGATAATCCTTTTTATAGAATTGATGATTTATATGGTGTGGTAAATAATTATTACAATACTTTAATAGAAGACATAAAAGTAAATAATTATGCATATGACATTTATACTATAAAAAATGTTAAAAAAACAATAGATGAAATTAATCTTGAATCTTTAGGCTTTTTAGATAGTGAAGATCCGACATATTTATACTATTTATATACTTTAACAGGAAAACTATATCAACAATATTATCTACTTTTGTCTGCAAGTAATAGAAATGAAATAGTTCAAGTTAAGTCATGTTGGTATATAAATGATTATGGGGGAATAGACTATTCGCTTGAAACAATTCAAAATCATTTAGATAAACTTAAAGAAAATGGTGTTAATGAAATAATTGTTAATACTATGGAAAATGGAAAAGTAGTTTATAATAACTCAAAGTATTTTAAACTAATTAATTCTATAAACAATAAAGATTATGGTGAATATAAAAATGATTGGTTAAAAACAATAATAAAGCAAGCCCATGAAAGAAATATAAAAGTTTTTGCTTGTATTACACCATTGACATCAGGTATTGAAAATACTTTTGAAGAATTAAAAGATTGTTATGCTTTGAATATGGAAGGTAGTAAAACAACTGCAACATCTCAAGGAAAAGTAACAATGTTGGATCCATCTTTTAAACAAGTGCAAGAAAAAAGTATGTTAACAATTAAAGATGTTTTAGAAAATAATGAAGGATTAGATGGAATTCATTTAGATTACATTAGATTTGGAGCAGATAATAATTCCTTATCCACAGTTACAGGAATTACAACAGCCGCTTATGAAGGCTTTAATAAGTATTGTAAAGAAAATAATCTTTCTTATAATTATAGTTCTTTTGAAGATTTCAAAAATGGTTTGAAAAAGCAAACAGGAGCTTTTGACCATTTTAATGAATATCAACAAACATTAATAACTGATACAGTAAGAAATATAAAGGAAGTTTGTAAAGAATTTGATAAACCATTAACTTGTGCAGTAGCTGATAATTATTCATTAGTAAAGAAATGGAAATGCCAAGATTGGGGATTATGGGCCAAAGAAGGTATTGTTGATGCACTTTACCTTATGGATTATTATCTTGATGAATATTATGTAGACTATTATTTTAAAGATATGGTAAAAGCTACAAATAATAATTGTATGTTAGTTACTGGAATAGATCCTTCTTATGCTAATCTAATAGATGAATATTATCCTAAAATAGTAAAAGGAGCAATGAAAGAAAGTGAGTCCTTTGGTTATTCAGTTTTTGGAACTCATACACAAAATGCCAAAAAAGATGGTTGGGATTTAATAAAACCATCTTCTTGGATTCAATCGTTATCACCTTATGATAAGTTAATAGATACAATTCCTTCTTATGCTAATATGCTTTTACAAAGATGTGATGAAATTTATATTAAATATGGTAATATGGATGAAAAGCAAAAACAACTTTTAAAAAATGATCTAGATGTTCTTCTTTTTAAAATTGAAGGAGATAATCTTGAAACATGTAATAATTTAATCTCAACTTTAAATAAAATGTTAAATCAAGAATATGCACATAATGCTGCTTCTTTAAGAATTAAAGAACAATTAAATTCCATGCTAACAATAGCCAAACTAAAACTAAACATTTTAAAATAATAAAAAACGTAGTATAAAACTTTGATGAATGGTTATCATTGTTATAGACTACGTTCTTTTTTTAAATGTTTTTAATATAATCAATTAATATTTTTGAATAAGGACAATGGTTTCTATAAACCAAAGTAGAATTGCAACAATGGTTGCCTTCATAAAGTTGATAACTAACTTTAGCAGTGGGATTATAATTTAAAATAGCTTTATATGTTAATTCAAGTTGCTCTTTTCTACAAGGAATATCTTTTGTATAAGCGATTAACAAAAGATTAGAAAATTTTGTATTTTGATTGATATAAAATAATGGAGCTTTATTATCTATTATTTGACGATTACTATCTATTCCTTCATATTTTAAAATATTAAAATGAGTAGTTGGTTGGCCAGATTCTAAAATCCATCCAGAAATATCTAAAGGATTAATGCCAACATTTTTTAAAAAAGTATCATTAAAACATAACATCATTCCAATATAAGCTCCAGCAGATTGACCAGAAACGAAAATTCGTTTTAAAAAGTTATTTGTTAAAAGATAATCATATACATATTTAATTGCTTTAGTGGCATCAATAATATATTCAGGAAAAGTAGCATTAGGATATAAACGATAGTCAATAGAAACAAATCCTATATTATTGCTTACAATGTCCTGAGCAATTTTTTCAATAGGGTGATCATCTTTTGTACCACTTTCTAATCCTCCTCCATGTATATGAATAACAACATCAAATTTATCAGTTTTAGGAAGATACATATTTAAAGTGCAATAATCATTTTCTTTATTATATGAAATATCTTTCATTGTTATATAAGAATTATTATTATTTTCAAGATTGGTTGGTGACTTAAAAAACTTAGAATTTGTAATTTTTAAAGGATTTGTTAAGGCATTTATGGCGGATTCTTTAATAATATCAAAATAAGGAATAAATTTTTGTGGGATTAAATTTAAATCTAAATCATCGATATCAAAATTTGTTATTTTAAGGATTAAAACAAGGCCAGTTATAAATTCACCAAGATCTTCAAGATGATAACCATCATCAGCCGTAAAAGTATCTTTTAAGTAAGACGTTCTAGCATTTTGTATTGCAGTTCCTGCAGGAACAACAAAATCAAAAGCAGTGTTACTAATTTTAGAAGTCACGCAATTTAATATATTATTAAACATACATATTTGCTCATTATTATAGAATTTAAAATCTGGATGTTTTGAACTGTTAGCATAAGCCCAAGTCATATTCCAACCAATTTTTAACTTAGAGTTTTTAATATTTAAACGGATGTAATCATTAATATATTTAATGTCTTTATTATAAGTATCTATTAATCCACTTTTTCCACTTGCTTGTTGCATTGTTACATAGTCCCATTTTTCATCTTGTAATGCAAGACTTACTTTATAGTTTTCAATGTTTTTAAAAAAACCAGTTGTATTTTTTCTATAAATATAATTGGGCAAGTCATTTTCAATGTTATTTTTATGAGTTGATAAATCACATCCACCTATATATAAATTAGCTAAAACAATATTTTTAACCCCAAAACTTTTTAAAATTGTGTATGAATAGCTTAACATATTATCAGAAAAACTATTTCCGACACATAATAATTTAAAAGATTTTCGCATAAAATTCTCCTTTATTATCAAAAAAGCATGCTTTAAAGCATGCTTTGATTATCAAAATGGTACCCTGTGAGGGACTCGAACCCTTGACCCACTGATTAAGAGTCAGTTGCTCTACCAAGCTGAGCTAACAGGGCATATCACTCATTATTTATATATATATAAAAATGAGTTACAATAAAACACTCCGATAGGAGTGAATTACTATTCAGCTGATGATTGTGCTTTATTAAGTGATCTTAAAGCTCTTGCAGATGCCCTTACTTTAACTTTTTGACCATTTACTACAATAGTTGCTTTTTGAAGGTTAACATTCCATTTTCTTCTAGTAGCACGTAAAGAGTGAGAACGATTGTTACCACTTAAAGGACCTTTTCCAGATAATTCACATACTCTTGCCATATTAAGACCTCCTTGTCCATAATGCTATGTTATTGTATCACTTTGTGAAAAAAAATTCAACAATTAATTTAATTAATTAATATTAATTAAGAAAAAGTTAATTTAAAATAAAGATTTGCAATTAAGTAGAATGTGGTATATAATAGGCATATATCGGGGAACCGATAAGTTTAATTGTGAAATAAAACACGTAGTGTTAAATATAAATGAGGTAAATATAAATGAATAAAATAGATGCTAGTACGTTAAGAAAGCTGTTTACTCTTGGCGCAACAAATTTGTCTAATAATTATAAGGATGTTGATGCATTAAATGTTTTTCCTATTCCAGATGGTGATACAGGAACAAATATGATGATGACAATTCAAAATGGTGTTAAAAACATTTCAACTCTTGAAACAAATTCTTGTGGCGAGTTATCAAGTGCTTTTTCTAAAGGATTATTACTTGGAGCAAGAGGAAACTCAGGCGTTATTTTATCACAAATATTTAGAGGGTTTAGTGAAGCTATAAAAGATAAAGGAACTTTAACTATTCAAGATTTTTCTAAAGCCTTAGTAAGTGGTAAAAATAGAGCTTATAAAGCAGTTTTAAAACCAGTTGAAGGAACAATGCTAACTGTTATCAAAGATGCAAGCGAAGCTTTAGCTATTTTTGTAGAAGATAAAAAAGATTGTGAATTACAAGAAGCTTTAGAAAAAACTTTAGTTGCTGCTAAAGTGTCTCTTGAAAACACTCCAAATCTTTTACCTGTTTTAAAAGAAGCTGGTGTTATTGATTCTGGTGGAGCAGGTATTGTTAAAATCCTTGAAGGATTTTTAGTTGCTGCTGAAGGAAAAGAAATTGTTTCATCTGAACCTTTAGATTCAGGCAAAAAATATGTTCTTTTTGACAAAGTGGAAGATGATGACGATGATGATTTTGGATACTGTACAGAATTTATTTTAAGATGTATGCCAGAAGATGAAGGCAAAAAGACTTTTAATCATGATGAATTAAAAGAATTTCTTGAAAATGTAGGAGCTTCTGTTGTACTTGTAGAAGATGATGAACTTGTAAAAGTGCATGTTCACACATATAAACCTGGTGATGTATTCAACTTTGCTCAACAATATGGTGAATTTGTAACAATTAAAGTTGAAAATATGGATGAACAACATAAACATCTTGATAAGAAACCAGAAAGAAAGAAACAAGCTATTGTAACAGTAGCTATTGGAGAAGGTTTAAATAATTTATTTAAACAATTAAGAGCTGATATTGTAATTTCTGGTGGCCAAACAATGAACCCATCTATTGATGATTTTGTAAAAGCCATTACAAAATTAAATCCAGAATCAGTAATTATTTTACCAAACAACTCAAATATTATTATGTCTGCTAAACAAGCAGCAGAAATTTTAAATAAAAAAGGAATTGTAACACGTATAGTGCCTACAACATCAATTCAGCAAGGTATTACAGCTTGCATGGGATTTAATCCAGAATGTGATATTGAAGAAAATGTTGTAGAAATGCTTGCAGCAACTAAAAGAGTTGTATGTGGTCAAATTACTACAGCAGTTAGAAATTCAAACCTTAATGGAGTAGCTATTAAGTCAGGTGACTACATTGGAATTAAAGAAAAGAAAATTATTGCGTCAAGCAAAGATATAAATAGAGTTGCTGATAGTTTAATAGATTCAATGATGAATTATGATGCAGAAATAGTTACAATAATTTCTGGTTGTGATTGCCCTAAAAAAGTTGTTAATTCATTGAAAAAATATATTGCAGAGAAATTTCCTCAAGTTGAAGTAGAAGTACAACAAGGTGATCAACCAGTATATTACTTATTACTTGCAGTTGAATAAAAAAAATTAACTAGACTTATTGTCTAGTTTTTATTTGAATGGTAAAATTGTCTTAAAGGAAATAAAAATATGATAAAACTAACAAAAAAAAGAGAAGAAATAATGCAAATAATGCAATTTAATAATCTTTTTAATGTACTTAGATATTATCCATATCGTTATGACATTTTAAAAGAAACAATAAAACCTACAATGGAAGATCACAATAAAAAAATAACCATTGAAGGATTTATAATGAGCGATATTAAGATAAATTATATAAGCAAAAGTCGTCAAAAGACTATTTTTAATGTCACCAATAATTTTTTGTCTATAAATGTCGTTATGTTTAATCGATTTTGGTATAAATCATTAAAAAGAGGTAGTCATGTTATTGTATATGGAAAATATGATGCTTTTAAAAATGAAATAACGGCTTCAACTTTTATGATTGGTGAATTAAATAATCAAGAAAAAATTATTACGCATTATTCCTTAAGTCAAACAATTAAAGATTCAACTTATAAAAATTTTGTTCTCTTTTCATATAATAATGAAAAAAATAATATTAAAGATTCAATTCCTAATGATTTTATTCAAAAATATAAGTTAGGTTCTTTAAAAGAAGCTTTATATAGTATTCATTTTCCTGAAAGTGAAGATAATTTACATCAAGCAAAAAGATATTTAAAATATGAAGAATTTTTAAATTTTTGTGTGTTATCTTCTTTAAAAAGAAAAATATATTCACAAAAAGATGGAATTAAACAAAAACATGTTGATTTTGATTATGTAAAGTCTTTTATTCATACTTTACCATTTTCTTTAACTACAGACCAAAAAATGGCTTGTAAAGAAATATTAAATGATATAGATTCAACTGCATGTATGTCTAGATTATTACAAGGAGATGTTGGATCTGGCAAAACTATTGTGGCCCTTATTGCTCTGCTTGCAAATTATAAAGCAGGATATCAAGGAGCTATTATGGCTCCAACCGATATTTTAGCTAAGCAACATTTTAAAACTATTGTGACTTTTTTAAGCGCTTTTGATTCTAATATTAAAGTTATATTACTTGTGGGAAGTATGTTGACTAAAGATAAAAGAAAAGCATTAGAAGATATTCAAAATGGTAAAGCAAATATTATTGTAGGAACTCATGCTTTAATTTCAAGTAATGTTAATTATTATAATTTAGGACTTGCAGTTATTGATGAACAACATAGATTTGGGGTAAAGCAAAGGATTACTTTAAAAGAAAAAGGAAAGAAACTTGATGTTTTATATATGTCAGCGACTCCTATTCCACGAACATTAGCCTCAACTATATATATGGATATGGATGTATCAACAATTCAAGCTTATCCATATAAAGAAAGAATTATTCATACAGAATTTATTAATTCTTTAAAAATAACAACAATAAAAAAAGATATTGATAACTATTTAGCAAAAGGGAAAAAAATATATATTGTTTGTCCTTGCATTGATGAATCACAATTAGAACTTAATAATGTCATTAAAACTTATCAATCATATAAAAAAGGCTTTCCAAACATTAAAATTGGACTTTTACATGGAAAGTTAGCAAATGATGAAAAAGAAAAAGTAATGCAGGAATTTGAATCAGAAAATTTACAAATACTTATATCTACAACAGTAATTGAAGTAGGAATAAATGTTATTGATGCTAATATGATTATTATTTATAATGCAGAACGATTTGGATTAGCTCAAATTCACCAATTAAGAGGTAGAATAGCAAGAGATGGACAAGAAGGATATTGCTACTTATTATCCTCATCAACTGATGAAGAAGTAGTAGATAGATTAAAATTTATTTGTACGACAAACGATGGATTTAAAATTTCAGAATACGATTTGAAAAGAAGAGGGGCAGGAGATATGTTAGGAATAGCCCAATCTGGAAAGAGTCCTTTTACTATTGCAAATTTAATAGATGATTTTAATATTTTAAAAGTTGCTAGTGAAGATGCTACGAAAATAATAAATAATAGTGCCAAATATAAGGATTATATAAGTTACATTAATTCGATACTTGAACAAAGTGAAAATTATCTTGATTAAATATCTAAAAAAATATAGAATAATTAGTAGAAAGTTTGGAGGACAATATTAATGTTTGAAAAATTAAAAGAAATTATTGTGAAAGAATTAGGCGTTAGCGAAGATAAAATTACAATGGATTCAAGAATTGTTGAAGATTTAGAAGCAGATTCTTTAGGCGTTATGGAAATAGTTATGGACCTTGAAGATGAATTTGGACTATCTGTTGAAGATGATGATATACAATCATTAAAAACAGTGGGAGACATTGTAGAATATTTAAATTCACACGTGAAATAAAAGCCATCCAGCAAAAAATGGCTTTTTTTGTTTTTTTTGTTGACAAACGCCTTTATTTTATTTTATAATTAGTAAGCGTTATGGGACCATAGCTCAGCTGGTTAGAGCGCACCCCTGATAAGGGTGAGGTCGAAAGTCCGAATCTTTTTGGTCCCACCATTAAAAATTTAAATACTATAGTTATTATAGTATTTTTTTTTGAAAAATAATATAATTATTATATATTATTAAAGGAAATTGAGTATGACATGGAAAGAATTTATTGAGCAAGAATCAAAAAAAGAATATTATATGGAACTTAAAAAATTTGTTGTTAATGAGTATAATCACTATACTTGCTATCCACCATATAAAAATATATTTCATGCTTTAACAATAACCCCACTTGAAAAAACTAAAGTTGTTATATTAGGACAAGATCCATATCATGAAGTAAATCAAGCTCATGGACTTGCTTTTAGTGTGCTTTGTAAACAACTTCCACCATCACTTTTAAATATTTATAAAGAGATGGAAAATGATTTACATGTAAAAGTTAATCAAGATGGTAATTTGGAATATCTTGCCAAACAAGGCGTTTTATTACTTAATACATCTTTAACTGTAAGAGAACATCAAGCTAATTCTCATTCAAAAGCAGGATGGGAAACATTTACTGATAATTGTATCAAGGAATTAAACAAACTTGATAAACCAGTGGTATTTATACTTTGGGGTAGAAACGCTATTAGTAAAGAAAAATTTTTAACAAATACCAAACATTTAGTTCTAAAATCTGTTCATCCTTCGCCATTATCAGCTTATGGGGGATTTTTTGGCTCAAAACCTTTCTCAAAAACTAATGATTTTTTGATTCAAAATGGTGAAGAACCAATTAAATGGGTAAAATAAGCAATTAATACTTGTTTTTTTACGAGTTTTAATATAAAATAGTAATGCTGACTTGGCGGATGTGGTGAAGAGGTTAACACAACCGGCTGTGAACCGGTCATTTCGTGGGTTCGAACCCCATCATCCGCCCCATTAAAAAAAGCATTAGTTTGATACATTAAAAATGTGTCGAACTTTTTTTAATGTTTACTAAGTTTGATTCTTACCATTGGTTAGAACTGTATACGTCAAAAAATAACACACTTACAAAAAGAAAGAAAACTGATATCCTCCTAGTAAGAAACTAGGAGGATTTTATTTTATGTGAAAGCACTATACAGATTATAAAAGATACGAACATTGTAGAAAATATAAGTTATCAGGAATGAACGTATCTGAATATGCAAGAATCAATAATCTTAACCGAGACACATTCAAAGATTGGGTAGTGGCATATAATAATATTAATGGTAAATTCATCAATGTATCAACAGTAAGTAATAATGATGGTGAAGTAATTGATAATGGAGCTTATCGAACTAATATATTAAGTGAGGTTGAAAAATTCAAGAAAAGTAGCCACTTTTCAAGATTTGACCATTCAATAGTAGTAATAGAATATAAAGAAGTTAAAACAACAACATCATTAGAACCGGCAGAAAGGATACTTAAGAATATATTATCATGATACATTTTGCTGAAAATAAAAATATATACATTTATTCTAAGAATGTAGACATGAGAATGAGTATGCCAAAGATACAAATGCTGGTGGTAATTAATTTTTCAAAAATAGAAATAAGGAATTCAGTATTTATATTTTGTTTGAAGGATAAGAAACAAATTTTTTTAATAAATAATAAGAATTGATTTTTGTAAGCAATTGATTATACTTATATTAGTAAAAATATATAAGACAGCAATAAGAATAATGCATCAATGTCAAATAAATGTTATTAAATACTATATTATTTTGCAATTTTAAATAATTAGAACAAAAATTATATTCATTTGTCACCTTTCAAATTGCTTAAACGTTTTATTTATGTAAAGGGAAATACTATGAACAAAGAAAGCTTTAAAGAAAAATATGATTTATATTCGCAAGAACTAATGAATATCAGTTATGGTTATACTAAAAACAAAGATGATTCATTAGATATAATTCAAACTGTGTTTTATAAATTATTTATAACTGATAAAGTTTTTGAAAGTAACGATGATGAAAAGTATTACTTAATAAGATTAACCATCAATGAATGCAAAGGTTTAATAAGAAAAAAATCTAAAATAGTTTCTTTGAATAACAATTTAATTAATAATATCCCTTTAACAAACGATAGTAAAAGTGAAGATTTAAGGCTTGAAAAATTAGCTTTAAAAGTACAAGAACTAAATAATAAATATAAAACGGTTATAATTTTATTTTATTATGATTCATTACAAATTAAAGAAATTTCGAGAATTTTAAATCTTCCTATTAACACTATTAAAAAGCGTTTAGAAAGAGCACGCAATATGCTTAAAAAGAAAATGGAGGAAGAATAAATGCTAGATGACATTAAAAAGATTATTCCTAAGACAAGTGATGATGATTTTGAAACTATCTATGACAATATTGTGAATAAGAAAAGAAAAAAGAGTTTTAATTATAAATATCTATTAGGCTTTGTTGCATCATTTTTATTAATTGCTATTACTATTCCTTTAATATTAACAATTAATTCAAATAACAATGGAATAAATAGTGGAAATGAAAGTAGTGTTCCTTCTATTATTGATGATAATAAATTTCATAACACTATTTTCAATGAGACATCATTAATAGGCGTAGCTGCTTATAAAGAATTTGATTCAAATAAAAGTAACGAAATAAGAAATGTATCATTTAAAAGTAAAAAAATAGCCACTTTAAATAATACTAATGAAAATGAAAATATTGAAGATGATTACTTAAAGGCTTCTTATCCTTATGATTATGTAAAAATTGTAGATGCTTATAAATTTAGCATTAATGTTAATGAAATAGAAGATTCATATGCAAATGATGTAATTTCAACGAAGTGTGGTTTAAATGAAATTGAAGTAGTAGTTGCTAATTTTGAAACTTATGTTGAAGAGAAAAAAACACTTTATTTATCAGTTCAAGATACTTTAATTTCACTTCGTGGTGAAAATGGCTATTACACTATTTTAGATAATAGTGGCCTTAGAGTTAATAAAGGCTATATTCATGTTTTTAGTTCTCATAAAAAACTATTAGATGATGAAGTAAGTAAGGATTTTACTCCACCATTATTATCAATATTTTTAAAAGAATATGAAGATGATAGATATGTTTATTTTAAATCTAGTGATGACACATTATCACCTTATGATTATAATGAAAATCTTGCATTTAAAAACATAGATGGAATAGAACATGTTTCAAGAGAAACTCTTTATTCGTTATATGAAATTAGTAAACTTCCTGTTAGAGAAGTAGAAGTTAAAATAGTAAGCATCAATTTAGAAAAATTTTATTTAGAGGTTTTAAGTAAAGGCGAAAACAAATTAAAATATGTAACATTTAATAACCATACAGAAGGGGCTTTAGTATCATTATTAAATGTTAATGACTTAATTATCGTTGAATATGATGATTTATATGAAAGATATAATCCTATTTCAGTAATTGCAAATAAAATTACTTTAAGAAATGCTACATAATAAAAATTTTGACCAATAATGTCCTATGTCAATATTTTTCGAAAATGTCCTAAAATAAATAAAGATTAGCAGGAAGATGACCTGCTTTTTTTATTTAAAAACATAAATTGATAGATTTCATACAAAATGATTAAAATGTCAAAAAATTATACAAATAAGCAAATGTATATTAATAAAACATCAATTTTTAAATACTTGTCATAAAAGCCAACAAAGTAAAAAAATTGATTATTTTAAACTGTAAAAAAAGTATTTATTATAATGGTGTAAAAAAAATACAGGAGGTAAAAATTATGTATTATTCAGCAGGAACTTATGAAGCATTTGCACATCCAGAAAAACCAGAAGGTGTTGATAAAAAATCAGCTTATATTATAGGTACAGGTCTTGCAGGCCTATCAGCAGCTTTCTATCTTGTAAGAGATGGACAAATGAAAGGAGAACATATTCACTTATTAGAAAAATTAGATTTAGCAGGAGGGTCATGTGATGGAAGAAAAGACATTACTAAAGGATTCTATATGCGTGGTGGAAGAGAAATGGATAACCATTTTGAATGCATGTGGGATATGTTTAGAGATGTTCCATCAATTGAAACACCTAATGTATCAGTATTAGATGAATATTATTGGTTAAATAAACATGATCCAAATTACTCTTTATGTAGAGCAAGTATAAATAGAGGACAAGATGCTCACACAGATAAACAATTTAAATTAGATAAAGAATCAGCTTTAGCTTTATCAAAATTATTTATGACTCCTGAAAAGGATTTAGAAGATAAAAAAATCTCAGAAGTTTTACCAGATTCATTCTGGAATACAAACTTCTGGTTATATTGGCAAACAATGTTTGCTTTCCAAAAATGGTCTTCAGCCCTTGAAATGAAGCGTTATTTATGTAGATATGTTCATCATATTGATGGACTACCAGATTTTTCAGCGTTAAGATTTACAAAATATAATCAATATGAATCTATGATACTTCCATTAACAAAATATCTTGAAAGTCATGGGGTTAAAATTGAATATGGTATTGATGTAAAAAATGTAATTATTGAAGAAACAAATGGTAAAAAAGTAGCTAAACAAATTATTTTTGTTAGAGATGGAAAAGAACAAACAATTGATTTAATTGAAGATGATTTAGTATTTATTACTAATGGTTGTTGTACTGATACATCATGTTATGGTGATCAAACACACACACCAGATTTATCAAAAATTAAAAATGGTTATGGTGAATCATGGGATTTATGGAAAAATATTGCTTCTCAAGCAAAAAATGGTGAATACGGAAATCCAGAAAAATTCTGTGGAGATGTTGAAGCTACAAACTGGATGAGTGCAACAATAGCAACTTCAGATGAAGAAATTATTCAAAAAATTGTAAGTGTATGTAAACGTGATCCTCGAGCAGGAAAAGTAACTACAGGTGGTATTGTCACAGTTAAAGATTCAACAGAGAATTGGTATTTATCTTGGACAATTAATAGACAACCACAATTTAAAAGTCAAGACAAAAATATGGTACTTGTTTGGGTATATGCATTGAACACAAACAAACAAGGAAATTATGTTAAAAAAGCAATTAGAAATTGTACTGGTGAAGAAGTATGTCAAGAATGGTTATATCATATTGGAGTAAGTGAAGATAAAATTAAGGAATACGCATCTACAAGATGCAATACAACTACTTGCTATATGCCATATATTAATGCTTTCTTCCAACCAAGAAAAGAAGAAGATCGACCATTAGTAGTTCCAAATGGAGCAGTTAACTTTGCCTTTATTGGTCAATTTGCAGAAACACCAAGAGATACTATTTTCACAACTGAATATTCCATTAGAACAGGAATGGAAGCAGTATATACTTTACTTAATGTTGACCGTGCGGTTCCAGAAGTTTGGGGAAGTAAATATGATGTTAGAGAATTATTAAAAGCAGCATATTATGCAATTGATAAAAAACCAATTACAGAAGCTCCATTATCATTTAAAGAAAAACAATTACTAAAACTTGTTATTAAGAAAACAAAAGGTACAGATATTGAATTACTTTTAAAAGAAAGTGGTTTAATTAAATAATAATAAGTCATAGTTATAAGAGGAGGTATTATAATGAATAAATTCAAACAATTTTTGAAAAAAGTTAGAATAGACACAATTATAAGAGCAATATTATTATTAGTTATGGCAATATTATTCTTTGTTAATCCAGAAGAAGCTACAATATCAGCAACACTTGTTTTATCAATATTTATTTTATGTGATGGTGTATGCTCATTTGTACTATACTTCTTTACAGGAGGATTTTCAGGATTATTTGGAACAGGTTTACTAGGATCAATATTTAAAACATTATTTGGTATGCTTGCAATTTCTAATCTTGATATTTCTACAACATTCTTTAGTTTAATGTTTGCATTCTATATTGTAATGATTTCTGCAAATACAATTGAAGAAGCAATGTATTTAAAAAGAGTTGGTGCTAAATGGGTACTTCCTTTAATACTTGGATTCGTCTCATTAATTGGTGGTATAGTAATGCTATTTATGGCACCAGGAAGCCTTGTAAAAGCAACTGGAATTATTGCTGGAGTAACATTATTAGTAGCAAGTATAGAAGATATTATTCTTGTTATTGATATGTATAAAGTTAAGAAAATGATTAAGCAAAAAGTTGTTGATGCAATCGATGTAGAATAATAAAAATATTAAAAAAACTTAAAAACATTAAAAGCCTTCAAAATTGAAGGCTTTTTTTGATATAGTAAACAAATTATGCTATAATCATATAAAATTGAAAGGAATGATAAGTATATGAGTAGTCTTACAACAAAAAAAGCCATAGCTTTTACTTTAAAAGAATTACTTCTAGAAAAACCTTTATCAAAAATTACTGTAAATGATATAACTGAAAGATGCGATATTAATAGGCAAACTTTTTACTATCATTTTCAAGATATACCAGATCTTATTGAATGGATATGTATAGAAGATGCCGATAAAATATTACAAGGGAAAAATAGTTATAATACATGGCAAGAAGGCTTTTTAGCAGTATTTGATTTAATGAAAAAAGATAAACCTTTTATTACCAATATTTATCGTTCTATATCTCATGAATCATTAACAAAATATCTTTATAAATTAGTTTTCCCAATTATTTATAAAGTCGTTGATGAAAAATCAATAGGATTAGTAGTAAGAGAAGAAGATAAAATATTTATAACAGATTTTTATAAATATGCTTTTGTGGCTATTGTTTTAAAATGGGTAAATGATGATATGAAATATGATGCCAAAGATATAGTCGATAGAGTGGCTAGTATTGTTACTGGCTCTTTAGATCGAGCAATAGCAAATGTAAACAAATCAAAAAATAAATAATATTAAATAAAAAAACTTTTTTATACGTCTTAATTAATGATATGCATCTTCTGATGTGTTATACTTATATAGTTATTGGAGAAAAAATATGAGTGAATTTTTAAAAAAACATAAAAAAATTATTTTGGAAATACTTAGATTTTTATTAGTTGGTGGTTTTGCAACATTAGTTGATTGGGGAGTATCTTTCCTTGTAAAAGCAATAATACCAAGCATTATGGTGGGTTCATGGGATGTAGCAGGAACAATTTCTACTGCTTGTGGATTTATTGTTGGGTTATTTGTAAATTACTTTTTGAGTATTGTATTTGTTTTTAAAGATAAAAAAGATGATAATGAAGGTAAATCATTAAAAGATTTTATGAAATTTACAATAATTGGTGTATTAGTTTTATTATTCCAATTCTTATTGATTTTCTTGATAAATGACTTATGGTTTGTAAAAGGAATGGGTTTTGTAACAATTCTAGTTGGAGAATTAACTTGGGGATATATAATAGCAAAAGTCATTGCTACAGCTATAGGTTTAGTTTTAAATTACACATTTAGAAAAATATTAATTTTTAAATAGAAAAGGTGATAGAAAATATGAAAACAGCAATAATATTTGGCGCAGGACCTGCAGGCCTTACTGCAGCTTATAAATTACTTAAAGAGACAGATATTAAACCAATTATCTATGAAGAAAGTAATGTTGTTGGTGGAATATCTCAAACATACGAATATAAAGGAAATCGTATGGATATCGGAGGACATAGATTCTTTACCAAAAATGATTTAGTAATGAACACTTGGAAAGAACTAATGAAGCCTCAAGGAGCACCTGCATTAGATGAAAAAATTCTTGGCGAAAACAAAGAATATGAAGGAACAGGAGATCCTGAAAAGGAAGATGATGTATTTCTTGTAAGAAGAAGAGTATCAAGAATCTTTTATCTTGGAAAATTCTTTGATTATCCAATTTCTATGAAGCCTAGGACTTTTATTAATATGGGCCTTTTTAGAACTATGAAAGCTGGCTTTGGTTATATTCATTCTTGCATTTTTAAAAAAGAAGAAGATTCTTTAGAAAACTTTTATATTAATCGTTTTGGAAAACCATTATATAATATGTTTTTTAAAGGATATACAACTAAAGTTTGGGGAAGATCACCAAAAGAAATATCACCAGATTGGGGTGCACAAAGAGTAAAAGGATTATCTTTATCTAAAACAATTATTAGTGCTATAACAAAACCTTTTAGAAAAAAAGATAGTAAAGTTGAAACATCTTTAATTGAACAATATTATTATCCAAAAAAAGGACCTGGTCAATTATATAGTAAAATGGCAGATGAAATTATTAAAATGGGAGGAGAAATTCATTTTAATAATAAAGTAGAAAAGATTCATTTAAATAATAATGAAATTGATTATGTAATAGTTAATGGTGAAAAAGTTGTTGGTGATTATTATATTTCTTCAATGCCAATTAAAGATTTAGTAAATGGAATGAATGATGTAGATGATAAAATAGTTGATATTGCAAATAATTTACCTTATCGTGATTTTATTACTGTTGGATTATTACTTAATAAGTTAAAACTACAAAATAAAACTAAATTTAAAACTGTAGGTAATATTATCCCTGATTGTTGGATTTATATTCAAGATGAACATGTTAAGTTGGGAAGATTACAAGTATTTAATAACTGGTCTCCATATATGGTAGATGACTTTGAAAATCATGTCTTCGTAGGACTTGAATATTTTTGCTCAGAAGGCGATGAAATGTGGAATATGAAAGAAGAAGACTTCATTAAATTTGCTATAGATGAATTAGTTAAAATTAAAATTATCGATAAAGAAGATGTTCTAGATGCATGTGAATTAAAAGTCAAAAAAGCATATCCTGCTTATTTTGATAGTTATGATCATTTCGATGAAGTTAAAGATTTCTTAAACAATATTAGTAATCTTTACTGTATTGGTAGAAATGGTCAACATCGATATAATAATATGGATCATTCAATGCTTACAGCAATCGAAACAGTTCGTGTTATTAAAAATAATTTAGATAAATCTGTAATTTGGAATGTTAATGCTGATAAAGAATATCACGAAACAAAAGATAGTAAATAATTTTAATTGTTAAAAAGCGACAAAATGTCGCTTTTTTAAATGGTTAAAATAAAATAGCACAATATAAAAAGGTGAAAAATTAATTTCACCTTTTTTTAAAAGTTATTTAGCTTTTCTTTGTAAAAGTAGTGTAGTAATAAGTTCTATCCCAACCTTCATCATCTTCTTCATAGCCACCAAGAATTTGTGTTTCAGTTGTCTCATCAGCTCCTGCCCATTCAGTTTGTAATAGATAGAAACCTACAGCATTATCTTCAAATATGACAGCTTTGAAATCATAAAGGTAAGTAGAATTTAATGGTTGTTCATTAATTGTATCTAGTTTTACAGATAATGTAACTTTATCTGAATCATATAAATAACTAAATTCATATGTATTATAAACTTTAGCGTTGATATCATAATAAGTGATAACACCAGTCTTATATCCAGAATTTGTTGTCGAATCAGTATCAGTAAATACTACAGTGTCATTATAAGTAGAGTCAATACATTCCCAATTACCAACAAGGCTATCGTAAGCTTCTTCACCTGGATGCAGATACATTGTAAGTTCACTATTTCTCCAAATTTCACTTGAAGAGAATTTAGATTGAACATCAATTACTACAGTTACATAACTAGTATCAGCTGGTAATTTAGTTTTCTTAACATCTAATGTTAATAAACCAGTTTCATCATCATATTTAATATCAATGAATGAAGCAGGATTTGTTTCATTTACTGTAGATTTGTCTGTCTTTGTAGAAACAGCTGATTTTGCAGTGAATGAAAGTCCCATATTGCTTGTTAATGTATTATGAGTTTTAGTTGTAGCATTCATTTGGATTGTATAAGATTTACCAGAATAAATATCTCCTCTATTAGAATAGATATCATCATAACGATAAGCAGCATCGCAAGTTGCTGTATTCATATATGCACTAATAATAAATGGAGTATTTTCTACAGTAAGTTTATAAGTTTCTTTAACAGTTGCAGCGTTATCAGTGTGATTACTAATTGTTAAATCAGTATCACCAAAACCTACAGCTACAAATTGGAAAGGAGTATCGTTACGTTTTGGAGAAATAACTTTATGGTTACTTGAAGCAGAAATTCCATATTGCCATGAATCAAGAGCAGTACTTGGAGCAAAGTCAAATGAAAGTCCATAATAATTGTAATCGCCAGTTGTTCCTTCAGAAGTCTTTAATTCTTCACTTACAGATACTTGTCCAACATTTCCTTCTTTTCCTTCATATTTAATATTACTTAAAGAAGAAATGAAATAAGGAGTTGTATCAATATTTGGTTGGCCTTCAATTGCATCGCCATAACCATAAGCAAATGTAAAGTAAGAAGCAGCTTTAACGCTTGAAGGTTTTACAGAAAATTTATTTGTAGAGAAATTAAAGTAATCAGAAGTAAATACAGTTTCTTTATATGATCCTTCTTTAATAGAACCAGCTTTATCAAAAGTTACTTCAAAAGCATAAGTAATATAAGCATCTTTGTTTGTGTAATAAGATGAATTTTGCCACATTACATAGAAGTTAATGTTAACTTTGAAATCACCATTGTCACCAACTAAAACTGATTTAACAGATTCATTAGCATCAGGTAGCATAGTGTCAGTATTGAAATAGCCACCAACAACATCAACATCATCCATAACATTATTAATATATCCATTACTGAATGCCATATATGAATCAAAATAAATAGATTCAACATTATGAGAGAAGCTGTTAGCATCTAGATTTACATCAGCTTGAGTTTTTTGATAATTTCGTTTGCCATATTCAGTAGAGTCAACGATATCATATTTTCCAGAGTAAATAGTATTATCTCCTCTTTCAACATAATTTCCTCCACCATAACTTGCTTCAGCATATTCATCAACTATTTCATATACATTACCTTTTTGAGCTTTATAAACAATACCAACTTCTGTGTTACTTGCATCTTTAATTGTAGCAAGAGAAGAATTATCAGAGTATAAATCCCATGTATAATTTTCACCAAGTAATGGAGCAGAATATTCAACATGGTTAACACCAATAGGGTTTAAAGTAGATGTTGATTTAATTGAGCCATTAAACAAAGAAGCAACCATTGATTCGTTAGTTGGTAAATTATTTACCTTAGTTCTTACAACATAACATGGAGTTTCAATATCAGCAGGGTCATAATAGAAATCATAGGTGGCATTTCCAGCAACTTTAAATCCACCACCACTTATAACACTTAAATTAGCAAATGATTTTTCAGTATTAATGGCACCACAACTTAATAGTTTACCATCAATTTTATATGCCACATTAGTATCTTGAGAAAAAGATACATCTCTTGCAACAAATAATTGACCTTCTTGTTCAAATTTAGCAAAACTTTCATTACCATCAGAAGAAGCTAAAATATATCCTGTTGTATCAACTAAAGAAGTTTTAATTGTAATAATTGCTGATGTTTTTGGCATTACAAATGTATAAACGCCATTGCTTCCTGTACAAGGAGTATTATTACAAACAACACTTGTTACCATAAAGCCAGCTTTCGCTGTAACTGTAATTTGAACAATTTCACCAGCTTTAGCTTTTTTAGGGCAAGAATATTCAACATTAGAGTTTTCCATAACAGCAATTACATATTCTTCAACTGTTGTATTTGAAGAATCAGATTGATTTGGATTTTTATCACTTGACTCATTGCTTGTAGTAGGTGAACTTGTAGATGAATTAGATATTTCTTCACTACTTGAGTTAGCTGGCGAAGAAACATCATCTGAAGTTTTATCTTTTCCACAAGCAGTTATCGATAAAGTAGATAATATTAATAAAGATAATAATCCTTTTTTATTCATAATTTTCATCCTTTCTATTAAATTCCTAAGTCTTTATCTGATGGAATTAAAATACCATCTAGACCATTTCTTGATAATAAATAAATAAAATCACCATTTGTTGAAATATTAAATCCAGCAAAGCCATAAATTCCAGTAGATGTAGTATCTGTGAATTTATATTGATATTCTTTACCATCATCAGACATTTTTGTAAATTCATAAGTTGCTTTTTCAATAACAAATGCTTCATTTGAAAGAGAACCAGTTAATGATAATTCTCCACCAACATAGAAAGTCATAGCAAATGTATCTCCATAACCAGCATATGATTTCCAATAATCAGCATCATATACTAAATATTCTTCCATATCTTCATATGGGATAGGGTCAGCAACTTCAGCTAACATACATAAACGAATGATTCCATTTGAATCAGTAATTCTAATAAAAGTTTTTCCTGCATGTTTTGGAAGCATTTTATATGTTGTACCAATTTTTTCAAGTTCGATTACATTTGGGTTACTAGATTCAACAGTTTCTTTTCCTGATTCATTTGGTAAATTAGAAAAAGAATAAGATATTGAATATTCACAGTTAGTAACTAATTTTTTTCCAACAGCGATATCAATTAAATCTCCACCAACACCACATGATACTTGAACTTCAGCCCAATCAGGGACTTTATAGTATTCATCTTCTAAAATAGAACTATTTTCACTTGAACTTTCTTCAGAAGAAGATATTTCTTCTGAAACAGATTCTTCTTGACTTGAAGATGCAGCTTCAGAAGGATTGCTATCAGAATTTGTTGGATTATCACATCCTGCTACAGCAAGAGTTAATGAAGAAAGTAAAATAGCTAATAAATTTTTTCTCATATTATTTTTCATCTCCATTTCCTTGTGCTTTGTCATAAATTGCTTGAACTTTTGCATCAACAATTTTCGTAATACTTTCATCAGTAATTAAACTAATATTAGTTTTATTAAAGTCAGTATAGATATAATCAATTGTTTGCAATGCACCATAATAACTAACTTCAAGTTTAAATACAACAGTTTCTTTACCAGTAGTACCAGCATAAGTATCTGATCCTTCAGGATAATATTCAACAAATACTCCTGTAGGGTTTAAACCATTTTCACTTATTGAACTTGCTTGGAAGTTATTAATGAAATCAAGAATACAACTAGTTTTT
>CAKPXW010000006.1 GCA_934202505.1 uncultured Bacilli bacterium
TCTATTAACCGACACTTTACCTTCTTTGGCCCTAGGTCAAGATGAAATTGATGATGATGTTATGGATGATGGCCCTAGAAAATATAATTCAAATTTACTTTCTTTTTCATCATGTAAACTAATTTTATTTTATGGTGTTTTAATAGGACTACTTGCTTTTATAGCTTTTTTATCTATTCCAATTTATCATTTATATATAAACAATCAAATCATTAATTATTCATCGATAATATCTATGTTAAATAGTAATAGTGACATATTAGCAAAAGCTAGAACTTATTCATTTACAACTCTTGCTCTTTCTCAATTATTTCATAGTTTAGGTATGAAAAATATTAAAAATACTTTTTTTAGTAAAAAAACATTTAATAATCAATTATTATTTTTATCTTTACTATTTGGTATTTTAATACAATTACTTGTAACATCTATTCCTTTATTTATTAAAGTTTTTAAAACTACATATTTAAACTATTATGATTGGATATTTATATTATTATTATCCGCCATTCCTTTATTTGTTCACGAATTAATAATATTATTAAAAAATAACAATCAAAAATCTTTCTAACAAAATTGAAAGATTTTTTTTATCATCTATGATAAAATTATAATGTTTAAAAAGGAGAATCAATATGAAAAAAGCGTTATTAATTGGAGTAAATATTAATAATGATTATTTTGAAGAATCATTAAAAGAATTAAAAGGTCTTGCCAAAGCAAATAATATAAAGGTTGAAGGATTTGTTGTCCAAAATTTAAAAGTAATAAATAAAAAATATTATATTGGCGAAGGAAAAATAAATAGCATTAAATTAATGGCTGATGAACATAATGTTGACTTAATCATTTTTAATAACGAATTATCTCCTATACAATTTAAAAATTTAGAAGATGAATTAAATATTCCTGTACTTGATAGAACTATGCTTATATTAGATATTTTTGCTTCAAGAGCTAAAACAAAAGAAGCAAAAATTCAAGTAGAAGTTGCTCGCCTTAAATATTTACTACCACGTCTTATAAATAATAATGATAATCTTTCTCAACAAAGTGGAGGAAATGTAAACAATAGAGGTTCTGGGGAAAAGCAAATTGATATTAATAAAAGAATTATTCGTAATAAAATTGCTCAATTAGAAAATGAATTAATTGAACTTGAAGAAAATAAAAATAATGCCAAAAAGAAAAGAATAAAAAGTGAATTACCTCATGTAGCACTAGTTGGCTACACTAATGCAGGAAAATCCACTTTATTGAATGCCTTTATTGAAGAATATGGAGATAATATTAGTAAAGAAGTTTTAGCGAAAGATATGTTATTTGCAACTTTAGATACTTCTATTAGACATATAAAATTGCCTGATAATAAAGAATTTTTATTGTCTGACACGGTAGGTTTTATATCTTCATTACCAAAAGGATTATTACGAGCTTTTAAATCAACATTAAGTGAAATAGCAGATGCTGATGTTATAATTAATGTATGCGATGTTTCATCTTCTGATGTTTTAAATCACCTTTTAGTAACTGAAGAAATTCTTCAAGAGATTGGTATTAAAAATATTCCTATTATTTATGCTTTTAATAAAGCTGATAAAGTAGGACTTGCTACAATTAAAAATGAAGATAATAGGATATTCTTATCTGCTAAAAATCATTTGAATTTAAATTTATTAATTAATGAAATTAAAAAAATAATATTTGCTGATTGGAAAAAATGTAAAATGTTAATTCCTTATGAAAATAGTAATGTTCTTTCATATTTATGCGAACATGCTACAATAATCGAAAAAGAATTCACAAACGAAGGAACAAAATTATTTGTTGAACTATCACCAATTGATTTTAAAAAATACAATGAATACATTTGGATTGACGCTGCAAGTTAGGAGAAAGTATGAATTTAAGTAAAGAAAAAACAAAAAATGATTGCTTATCAATAGAAGAAAGATTAAATAGTTTTAATGAAGTAAATAAAACTTATACTAAAGAAAAAGCTTTTGAAGAAGCTTCAAGATGCTTCAATTGTAAAAATCCCAGTTGTGTACCTGCTTGTCCTGCTCACAATAATATTCCTCTTTTTATTTCGTATATTTTAAAAGATGATTTAGAAAAGGCAAGAGAAGTATTAACAAACACTACTATTATGCCAGAAATATGTGGTAGAGTTTGTCCATTTGAAATGCAATGTGAAAAAGGCTGTGTAAGGTCTAAAAATGGTGATAGTGTTTCTATTGGAAATCTTGAAAGATATATTGCAGATCATACTACTTTAAAAAGTTCAATTAATAAGGAAATTAATAAAAAAGTTGCTATAATTGGAAGTGGCCCTGCTTCACTTGCATGTAGTTATTACTTAGCTATCAATGGGGTAAAAGTTACTATTTTTGAAAAAGAAAATTATTTAGGTGGTTTATTAAAAGATGGCATTCCTCCTTTTGTTTTGCCAGTTGATATATCTAATAAAGTAATTAATGAAATATTAAAATTAAATGTTATTGTAAATTACAATTATCCTTTAAATAATAATATAGATTATTTTATAAATAATTTTGATGCTACTTTTTTAGGCATTGGCGCTAATGTTGGTAAAAAAACTAATATTAATCCTAATAATCTTAATAATGTTGTAGTTGCAAATGATTTTATAAAAAATGTTTTGATAAATAATAATTATCCAAAAGATAAAAAAAACATTGTGATTATGGGCGGAGGAAATGTAGCAATTGATGCTGCAAGAATTGCTAGAAGAATATATGATGGCAAAGTAACAATTATCTATAGAAGAGCCAAAGAACAAATGCCAGCAAGAAAAGATGAAATAAGACTTGCTGAAGATGAATCTATTAATTTTTCTTTTTTAACAAATCCAATTATGTGTTATGGCCATAAAGAAATTGAAGTTTTAGAATGTTTAAAAATGGAACTAGTGAAAAAAGAAAATGAAGATAGACTTTACCCAGTTGAAATAGAAAACTCCAACTTTAAATTAGATTGTGATTTGTTTATTATGGCAATATCATCAACTATCGATAAAAACATTTTAGAAGGAATTGATTTTACTTACAATGTTAATGTAAATGAACATTACCAAACAAATATTAATTCACTATTTGCTGGTGGTGATGTAATTAATGGACCTTCTACTGTCGTTAAAGCAATGAAAAATGGACTTGATGCAGCTAAAGAAATACTTGCATATTTAAATAAATAATTACATTTCTTTTTATCTAAATATGACTTTTCATTAAAATTATGATAAAATGCTTAATCGGTGAGAAAAATGAAAGAATTAACTAAGGGGAAACCATTTAAAACTATATTAATATTTGCTATTCCTTTAATTCTTGCAAATATATTAAGTCAGACATACAATCTTGTTGATTTAATTATTGCAGGAAAAGTTATTGGTGAGGATGCTTTATCTGCAACAGGTTGTAGTTCTACTTTTATTCAATTTATATCTTCCATTTTTTGGGGATTTGGTGTAGCACTTTCGACCATTGTTGGCATATATTTTGGTCAAAAAAATCAAAGAAACATTGTTCTATCAATAAAAACATCCTTAATATTTATAACAATAGTTATGTTTTTTATTTGCTTATTTTGCTTTTTATTTTCAAAACAAATACTTATATTATTAGGAGTTGACAAGCAAATTTTTTCCGATAGTAATTCATATTTTAAATTGTTTATGATTGCTTTATTTTTTCAATCATTGACTTACCAAATGACTTGCATTTTACAAAGTATTGGTAATTCAAAATACCCTTTGCTTCTTACTGCAATAAGTGGACTTTCCAATTTATTTTTAAATATATTATTTGTCATAGTTATTCCTTTTGGAGTCAAAGGACTTGCTTATGCTACTATTATTTCTTCATTAATAGCTTTTATATTTTTAACTATAAAAATTAGAAAAACTATTTTTGAATTTAATGGAAAATTTAATCTTGAATTTTCTAAAGAAATTTTGTTTGAAATTTTACATTTAGCATTCCCATGTATTTTACAACAATGTTCATTATATATTTCTAGTGTTGTTGTACAACCATTGATTAATAAAATGGGAAAATCTGTTTCTGCAGGATTTTCTATTGCAATGAATATTAACTTATTATTTAATGCTATTTATCATGGAATTTCTAGAGCTGTTGCAACTTATACATCTCAAAGTAAAGGTGCTAAATTGTATAAAAATTATAGTAAAGGAATAAAAATTGGTATTATTCAACAAATAATTTTGGTGACTCCACTGCTTATACTATGCTTTATATTCCCAGATTTTATTGTTTCTATTTTCTTAAAAAATAATGATAAAAGTTGTATAGAATATGCTAAACAATATATTTATGTTTGCTTGCCTTTTGTATTTTTTGTAGCTTATGGAAATTTAATGCATTCTTTTTATAAATCTATTGAAGCAACTAAATCTGTTTTGTTATCTACTACTATCTTTTCAATTTCAAGAATTATACTATCTTATGTAATACCTAATAAAGATTTAATATTTTCAATTTACTTAGCTTTAAGTCTTGCTTGGGTTATTGAATCTATTGTTTTAACTATTATATATTTTTCAAAATTATGGAATAAAGATCGATTTGCGTTAACAAATTCCTCAAAAGCACCATAAAATAATATAGGTTATAATAAACCTATACATTTCTTGATTATTTATATATAAAGTCGGCTTTTTTTAGTTTTTTTTAAAAAATGCTTGATATTTAAAAGCCATTAGCATATAATTATAACGCTATGGAAATTGGTTCCTTAGCCAAGTGGTAAGGCAACTGACTGCAACTCAGTGAGCGTTGGTTCGACCCCGACAGGAACCTCCATTGTCAAGAGGCGCTAATAGCTCAACTGGATAGAGTGCATGGCTACGAACCATGAGGTTGTGGGTTCGATTCCTGCTTAGCGCGCCATATGTCGGGACGTAGCACAGCTTGGTAGTGCATCTGGTTTGGGACCAGAGGGTCGCAGGTTCAAATCCTGTCGTCCCGACCATTTAAAAACTTAAGGCATACAATAGTATGTCTTTTATTTTATAAAAAAAGGACTATAGTCCTTTTTCTTTATTATTTATATATTCTTCAACATCTTTTTCGGTAGGAATACTTTTTTGGGCTCCTTGTACTTTACAAGTCAAAGAGCTAGCAATAGATGCATAATTTAATGCTTCAATCATATTTTTATTATTAATAATTTGACTTGCTAAAACCCCAACATAAGTATCTCCAGCAGCAGTTGTATCTACAACATCTACTTTATTGGCATTTATTTGATAAATTTTTTCATCTTCAACTAAAACAGAACCTTTTGAGCCTAAAGTAATAATTAATTTTTTTACTTTTATAAAATTATATGCTTTTAAAATTTCTTGTTGATTTATTGGCTTAATTGATGAAATTATTTCACATTCACTTTCATTAACAATTAAATAATCAACATAATTAAAAATCGTTTGATCTATTTTTTTGGCTGGTGCAGCATTGAAAATGGTAATCATTTTCTTCTTTTTGGCTTGTTTTAGTCCATAATATATTGCATCTTCATTATTTTCAAGTTGACACACAAACACATCATTTTCATTAGCATGTTCTAAGGCTTTATCAATTTGCAAAGTAGATATTTTATAATTAGCTCCACTATCTAAAATAATTCTATTATCTTTATTTTCAATTATAATCATCGCAACGCCAGTATTTATATTATTAATGGTATTTACATAATCTAAATTCACATTATAACTTTTAAGTTTATTTAATGTCATTTTACCAAATTCATCATTTCCTACTGCTGAAATTAAAAATGTTGGAACATTTTGTTTAGCAATTGCTACTGCTTGATTTGCACCTTTGCCTCCATTATTTAAAAAGAAATTATTGCCTGTTAATGTTTCTCCTTGGCTTGGAATATATGGTGTCGAAATAACCATATCCATATTTATACTTCCAAGCACATAAGCACTTCTTTCTAAAACTTTTGCCATAATTAATCTTCACTTTCAATAATATTTAATAATTCATTTAATTCTTTTCCAGAATAACTTTCAATATCACCAGCATCACACAAAGTTGCAAGTTCTGGATTAATTGGCATTTTTACTATTTTTTTAATGCCATATTCATTTGCAACATTTTCTATATCAGATTTTCCATAAATATAGTGAATATCATTGCATGTAGGACATTTAAAATATGACATATTTTCAACTATTCCAAGAATAGGTATATTCATCATTTGTGCCATATTTACTGCTTTTTTTACTATCATAGAAACAAGTTCCTGAGGTGATGTGACTATTATTATTCCTTTTACTGGTATTGATTGAAATACGGTAAGTGGAACATCGCCTGTTCCTGGAGGACAATCTATAAACATATTATCAATATGTCCATAATTTACATCACTATAAAATTGTTTGACCATTCCAGCAATAATTGGTCCTCGCATTATCACAGGATCACAATCATCATTTAGTAATAAATTCGCTGACATAATTTCTATTCCTTTTCTTGATAGATTAGGAAAGATTTCTTCATTAGTTCCGCTTGCTTTTTCCACTATACCAAATGATTTTGGTATAGATGGTCCAGTAATATCTGCATCTAATATCGCTGTCTTTTTTCCACTATTTACAGAAGATACAGCAAGCAATGATGTTACTAAAGATTTTCCCACACCACCTTTTCCAGAAATTATTGCATAAATATTATCGATTTTGCTATTTTTATTACATTGTATCCTAAAATCAGCTTTCTCACATTTTGATGAACAAGTTGAACAGTCGTTATCACAAGTACTCATATTTTTTCTCCTTTATCTATTACACATATGATATATATTATAAATATTTTTTAAATAAATTGCAAAAGATGTTAAAGCATATTAAAATTATTATGTGTTTGTAACACATAAGGGGTTTTTATATGTTTTCATTATTACTAGCAATTATATATTTAGCATTCATTAGTCTTGGCCTTCCTGATTCCTTACTAGGATCTGCATGGCCTGTTATACATAAGGAATTTTCAGTAGATATTTCATATATGGGCATTGAAACTATAATCATTTCTGGTTGTACAATTATTTCAAGCTTGTTTTCTGATAAATTAAATCGAAAATTTAAAACGAGCATTATTACAGGAGTTTCTATTTTATTAACAGCAATTGCTTTATTTGGATTTTCAATTTCTAGTAATTTTTTAATGCTAGTATTATTTGCTTTTCCATATGGACTGGGTGCAGGAGCCATTGATGCTTCTTTAAATAACTATGTAGCTTTACATTATAAGTCTTCGCATATGAGTTGGTTACATTGCTTTTGGGGTGTTGGAACCATTATATCACCTAACATTATGAGTTATTGCCTTGGCACTTCTAAAGGTTGGAAAATGGGTTATCGTTATGTCGCTATTATTCAACTTGTCATCGCTATAATAGTTTTTTCAACTTTATTTTTATGGAAAAAGAATACAAAAAGCAATAATAATGAAGATGTAGAACCAGCCACTTTAACTTTTAAAGAAAAATTAAAAATAAAAGGATTATTTCTAATTATTTTTGGTTTTTTTGGATATTGTGCTGCTGAATCAACTTTAATGAATTGGACAAGTACTTATCTTGTTAAAGGTAGAGGAATTGATGAAGTCAGTGCTGCTGCATATGGATCTTTATTTTTTATTGGAATCACAATTGGTAGATTTATTTCTGGTTTTATATCTAATAAATTAGGTGATAAAAGATTAATTAGAATAGGAGCTACAATAGCAATAACTAGTATTTTATTAATTTTCATTCCTAATATTTATGTTACAATAACCTGTCTTGTAATTACTGGAATAGGATGTGGTCCTATTTATCCTTCTATTATTCATTCAACTCCGACAAATTTTGGTAAAGAAAATTCTCAAGCAATTATAGGGCTTCAAATGGCTGCAGCATATACAGGTTCAACTCTAATGCCTCCTATTTTTGGCTTAATGGCTAATTATGTAAACATCAAATTATTTCCATTATTTTTAATAGTTTTTTTATGTTTAATGGTAATAATGGTTGAATTATTAAATAGATATGTAAAGAAAAAAATGCTAAAAATATGATATAATATTTTTAAGAGGTGACAAAAATGAACACTCTAGAACACCAAAGAAATGTTATCAATGAAATTGATAAAGAAATGTTAAAATTATTTGAAAAAAGAATGCTTTCTGTAAAAGAAATTGCTTTATATAAAAAAGACAATCATCTTCCAATTTTTGATAATGCAAGAGAGCAAACAATAATTAAGCAAAACATTGAATACCTACAAAATGAATGTTATAAAAACTACTATATTGACTTTTTTAAATATTTAATGAATATATCTAAAAAGTATCAAGAACAAATTATGGAGGAAAATAAATAATATGAATATGGATTTTAAAAGAAAACTTCCTACTCCTAAAGAAATAAAAGAAATGTATCCACTTGATGCAAATCTTGCTAAAAAGAAAGAAGAAAATGATAAAATAATTAGAAATATCTTATCCGGAAAAGATGATCGTTTTATTTTAGTAATTGGTCCTTGTTCAGCTGATAGAGAAGATGCTGTAATAGATTACATAAAAAGACTTAGAACTGTTCAAGAAAAAGTTAAAGATGTTATCTTCATTATTCCAAGAATTTATACTAATAAGCCTCGTACAACTGGCGCTGGATATAAAGGAATGCTTCATCAACCGGATCCACTTGCTGATCCAGATATGTTAAAAGGATTAATAGCCATTAGAAAAATACATATGAGAGCATTAGAAGAAACTGGGTTTTCATGTGCAGATGAAATGCTATATCCAGAAAATCATCGATACTTATCTGATTTACTATCTTATGTAGCAATTGGTGCACGTTCAGTTGAAGATCAACAACATCGACTAACAGCTAGTGGACTTTCTATTCCAGTTGGTATGAAAAATCCAACAAGTGGGGATATTACAGTTATGTTAAATGCTATTAATGCAGCACAACATTCTCATACTTTTATTTATAGAGGCTGGGAAGTGACTAGTACTGGTAATGATTTAACACATGCAATTTTAAGAGGATATGTTGATCAAAAAGGAGAAACTCATCCAAACTATCATTACGAAGATTTAATGTCTCTTGCTAATTTATATGATAATAAACATTTTAAAAATATTTCAGTAATTGTTGATACTAATCATGCTAATTCTAATAAACAATTTGAACAACAAATTAGAATTGCCAAAGAAGTTTTAAATTCAACCTCTTACAATGAAACAATATATAAAATGGTTAAAGGATTAATGATTGAATCATATATTGAAGATGGTTGTCAAAAAGTTGGGGAAAACATTTATGGAAAATCAATCACAGATCCATGTCTTGGTTGGGAAAAAACTGAAAAATTGATTATGGAAATTGCAGATTTTAGAAGAAAGGAAAAGAAAATTTATGATTAAAAATATCACAAAAAGTGAAGTGTTAAAATTAAAAGATGAAGTATCTTATCAAAAAGGACAAGTTATCAGTAAAACTCTTGTGCAAAATTCTCATGTTAGTGTAACTTTATTTTCATTTGACAAAGGTGAAGAAATAAGCACTCATGAATCAGATGGCGTTGCATTTGTAACTTGCCTTGACGGAGAAGGATTAATAACTATTGATGGTAAAGAATATATTTTACATGAAAGTGAATCTATTGTTATGCCTGCTCATCATCCACATGCAGTTATGGGTAAAGAGCAATTTAAAATGTTATTAGTGGTTATTTTTTAAGCTATGGTAAAATTTCAAGATATGAAAGTATCAGCTTTAAATCTAACTAAAATAACTGCTAGAGCTGATTTGTTAATTAATACATTTAAAAATGCTACAACCTTTAAAGAACAAGATACTGCTTTAAAAAAATACTATAAATTTTATGATGATATTTATACAACTATTCAAATAATCTATATTCGATTCACCATTAATACAACTGATAAAAAATATGTAAAATTTCAAGATGAAGTTGATGAAATTTCCCCTCATTTATCAAATATTTTCAATAAATTCAATAAAGAATTAGTTAATGCTAAATTTAAAAATGATCTTATTTTAAAATATGGTAAGCATTTATTTGATATGGCTCAAAATTCATTAGAATGCTTTGATGAAAAAATCATTCCTGACTTACAAGAAATAAATAAACTTGTAACTAAGTACTCTTCAATATATGCCTCAGCCAAAATTGAATATAAAGGAAAACTATACAATTTATCTCAACTAGCTTCTTTAGCAGAATCACTTGATAGAAATGAAAGGAAAGAAGTTTCTATACTATCTGCAAACTTTTTTGAGGAACATGATCAAGAAATTGGGGATATTTACGATAAACTTGTTCATCTTCGAACTAATATGGCTAAAAAGCTTGGATATTCTTCCTTTATTGAACTAGGATATAAAATGCTTGGTAGATTAGACTATGACCATAAAATGGTTGAAAACTATCGCAAACAAATTTATGAAGATTTAGTTCCTTTTACTAATAAATTATTTAGTAGACAGGCGAAAAGAATAAAAATTAAAAATCCACAATATTATGATTACAATATAAACTTCTTATCTGGCAATGCTAAACCAATAGGCGATAAAGACTTTATGGTTAATCAAGCAAAAACTATGTATCATGAATTATCTAAAGAAACTGATTATTTCTTTAACTTTTTAATTGATAATGGCTTAATGGATTTGGAAACTAAAGAAAATAAAGCTCCAGGTGGATATATGACATATCTTCCAAAATACAAGGCTCCATTTATTTTTTCAAATTTTAATGGTACATCTGGAGATGTTGATGTTTTAACCCATGAATTTGGTCATGCATTTCAAGGATATATGTCCCGTAATATTTCCATACCAGATTATCGTTCTCCCACTCTTGAAGCTTGTGAAATACATTCAATGAGCATGGAATTTTTAACTTATCCATGGATGAAACTTTTCTTTAATGATCAAGAAGAAAAATATCGTTATAGTCACCTTGTTGATGCTATTTGCTTTATACCTTATGGCGCTACAATTGATGAATTCCAACATGTTGTTTATGCAAATCCTGATATGACACATGATCAAAGATGTAAAGCATATAAAGAAATAGAAGAAAAATATTTACCTCATAAAAAATATGATGATGTTTCTATATACGAAAAAGGTCGTTTTTGGATGAAACAACGTCATGTTATAGAATCTCCTTTTTATTATATTGACTATACTTTAGCTCAAGTGTTAGCTTTTGAATTTTTTAATGAACATTTAAAAAATCCTAGTAAAGCTTGGAACAAATATGTAAAGCTATGTAAATTGGGAGGAAAATACCCATTTATTGATCTTTTACAACATGCACATTTAAAAAATCCATTTATAAATGGAACAATCAAAAAAATCATCTCTCCTCTTAAAAAGTATTTAAATTCTATTGATGACATGAAATATTAGTGATAAAAACGCAAACTCTACTTTTATTCTACATCAATGTGAATGAAAATAGAATTACACTTTTTAATCTTTCTACAAGCATTCTAGTAAAATGGAGTGCTTTTTTTATTGCTTTTATATATACTTACATTAGAAATTACTAGTAATAGTAATTTTATTTTATGTAAACAACATATTTTAATGGAGGTGTTGTCTATGAAAAAGATTGTTCCTATATTTTATGCCTGTGATGATAGTTTTATAAAATATAATATTGTATCTTTAAAATCTTTGATTGATAATTCGTCTCAAGATTATCAATATAACATTTATATTTTAATAACTAATTTATCATCTGCCATGAAAAAAGAAGTTTTAAAGTTAGAACAAAGTAATGTAAAAATCTACTTTGATAATGTTAATAAATATTTAAGTTCTATTTCTAATAAATTAGCCATTCGTGACTATTATTCTAAAACAACTTATTTCCGTTTATTTATTGCAGAAATGTATCCACAATATAATAAAGTTATTTATATAGATAGTGATACTATTGTTAAAGGAAATATTGCAGAATTATATGAAACTGATTTAAAAGGAAATTATGTTGGTGCATGTCATGAACAAGTAATGATTCAAGAAGATGTATATGGAACTTATGTTGAAAAAGTTTTAGGTATAAATCGTAACTATTACTTTAATGCTGGTGTCTTATTAATAAATTCTTACCAATTTAGAAAGCAACATATTTTAGAAAAATTTATAGATTTATTACATACTTATACTTTTAAAGTTACTCAAGATGAAGACTATTTAAATATTCTTTGCAAAGATCGTGTTTTATGGTTACATCAAAAGTGGAATAATGAAATGTTTGGTAACATAACTGTTTCCAAAGAAGACACTTGTATTATTCACTATATAATGGTTTCAAAGCCTTGGCATTATAAAGATTGTTTATTTGCTGACGAATTTCATAAATATGCTAGTAAAGTTGATGTATACTCTTTAATTGAAAAAGAATTAAATAACTATTCTGATAAAGAAAAAGAAAGAGATTTAGAATCTTGCAATAAATTAATGGAACTTGCGATTTATGAAACAAATCGTGAAGATAGTTATTTTTCAATAATAAGCAAAGAAAAAGATTATGATAGACTTAATATTGTTAATAAAATTTTACAATTTGAATCAGAAGGAAAATTTGATCAAGATGTAGAAATTGATCCACCAACCAAAGAACTTCTTCCTGATGAAGTAGATTATCTTAGAAAATCATTAATAAGCAAAATCAAAACCAAAGTTGCTTTTGCGGCTGCTAGAAAATTTTTGAATCAAATTTTAGACAATAAACAAATGATTGTAAAAAATATAGTTGGTATTGAAAATTTTCAAAATTTAAATAGTGGAGCTATTATAACTTGTAACCATTTCAATGCTTTTGATAGTTTTGCTATTCAAATGGCATATGAAGCTGCAAAACAAAAAAAGAGAAAATTTTATCGTGTTATACGTGAAGGAAATTATACAAGTTTTCCTGGATTTTATGGCTTTTTAATGCGTAATTGTAATACACTTCCTTTATCTTCAAATTGTATAACAATGAAAAAATTCATTAAATCTACTGACCAATTACTTCAAGATGGACACTTTGTTTTATTTTATCCTGAACAAAGTATGTGGTGGAATTATCGTAAACCAAAGCCTTTAAAAGATGGAGCTTATAAGTTTGCAGCACGTAATAATGTTCCTGTTTTACCATGTTTTATTACTATGAAGGATAGCGATATTATCGGTGAAGATGGATTTCCTGTTCAAGAATATACAATTCATATAAGTAAACCTATCTATCCAAATTCTAAATTAAATATTATGGAAAATGCTAAAGAAATGAAAAATGAAAATTATAACTTGTGGAAAGAAATATATGAATGTAATTATGACTTACCACTTCAATATAATTTAATTTCTAAATAATAAGTGATGTTTTATTCATCACTTATTATATCCCAAGATGTGATCATAGCTAATATTTTTTCACTTTTTAAACCATTTTGAGTTAGGAATAAAACCCTAACTCTTTTTTTATTTTTGGTTTTTCTAGCAAATAATTCTTTTGCTTCATGCAAAAGCATATTCTTCTTGCCAAAAACAAATTCGCCATTTGGATTTGCATCCAATTTAAAAAAGTTCATAAAATCTGCTACAACATATTTATTAATTTGATCGATTTTTTTTGTTTTATTTAAGTAATCAATTACATCTATTAATGTCATTTCCGAAATAACGCCAATTACTATTTTATATTCTTGATAAATAGGAATATATGAATAATTTAGATTTCCTATTGCCGAAATAACTTTAATTATTGGTGTATTTAAATAAGCATATGCAATCTTTTTTGATCCAATTTCATAAGCTTTTTTATTCATTAAAGTTAATATCTTTTTTAAAGAATATACCACACTTGAGGAGACAAGAACGGGATAATCATTATTGGATATATTATGTGTTAAATTATTTCTAATTGATTTAAACATAGTAAAATCACTTGAATACTTGCTTGCATAATAATTATATCTTGCATCATTATCTTCTTTATATTTTTCCATAACACGATATAATCTTAAAAATTCTTCATTTAACTCATTACTATAATTATTTTCCATAATATTAATCTCCTTTAAAAAAAACTATAGAATAACAAATCTATAGTCCTTATTTATTAATATATTCTCTTAACATATCAACAAGTTGAGCTACTGGAACAGGAAGTAATTCACCTTTATAAGCAAAAGAAACTTTGCCTGTTTCTTCAGAAACAACAATTGTTAAAGCATCACACACTTCACTAATGCCAATAGCAGCGCGGTGTCTTGAACCATACTTTCCAATTAAAGGTTTTTGCGATGGTTGATAAAATACTGCAGACCATAAAATTATATTTCGTCTAATAATTGTTGCCCCATCATGTAATGGAGTTTTATCAAAGAATATAGTTTGAAGTAATTCAGGTGAAACTTCTGCATTAATCGATACTCCAGAAGTTTTTATAAATTGACTCATATCATCTTTTTTTTCAATAGTAATCAATGCTCCTGTTTTAGCTTCTGATAAATTACTTATTGCGGTGGCTAATTTATTTATTAAATCATCCGTTTCATTTACTGTCATCTTATTATCTTTATTGCTTATATGTGGATTGGCTCTAAAGTATAATTCTTTTTCGGGTTTGGTAAGCAAAATTGCCGAAAAGAAAATAAAAAATGCCATAGAAAATGCTATAATTGCAATAGTTAAATGAAGATTAAAAATCATTGCAACAATTAATATAACAATAGTAACGGCTAAAGTAGTATTTACTTTCCAACTTAGTTTTGTTCGATAACATATATAAGCAATAAATGCTACGGCTAAAACGCTAATTACTATATCAAATATAAAAGTCACAGTGTTATTCCAAATTCCAATTGTATTAAAAATTAAATTGTTCACAAAAACCACCTTCTCTTTTCTATATAATAATAGCAAAAAACTGCAATAATTACACTATTATTTTAAATAAATTTAAAATTTTTGCATTCTATGATATAATTTATTTAGTTAAAGGAAAAATTTATTATGAAAAAGTATTTATTAGCAATTGATCAAGGCACAACTTCAACAAGAACTATTCTTTTTTCTACAACTGGGAAAAAAATAAATCAAGTAAATTATGAGATAAAACAATATTATCCCCATCCTGGTTGGGTTGAACATGATCCAATGGAAATATATTCCAAAACATTAGCAACGATTTTAGAAGTTGTTGCTTTAAGCAATGTTTCTTTTTTAGATATTGCTGCTATTGGGATTACAAATCAAAGAGAAACAATTGTAGTTTGGGATAAAGAAACTGCAAAGCCTGTTTATAATGCTATTGTTTGGCAATCAACACAATCTAAAGAAACGCTTGATAAATATGAAAAATATAAAGAAATTATAAAAAAGAAAACTGGTTTATTAATGAACCCTTATTTTTCTGCTAGCAAAATAAGATGGCTATTTGATACATATCCTTATTTGCAAAAACAAGCTGAAGAAGGAAAAATAATGTGTGGAACTATAGATAGTTGGTTACTTTATAAGTTAACAAATGGAAAAGTTCATGCAACAGATTATTCCAATGCATCTAGAACTTTGCTATTTAACATTCATACTCTGACATGGGATGATGAATTATTATCAATTTTTAACATTCCAAAAGGCATTTTACCAGAAGTTAAAGATTCAAGTGGTATTTTTGGATACATTGATTCAAGTATTTTACCATCTTCAATTCCTATTTCAGGAATTGCTGGTGATCAACAAGCAGCATTATTTGGACATTATTGCTTTGATGAAGGAACCTTAAAAAACACTTATGGAACAGGGTGCTTTTCTTTAATGAATACAGGAAAACAAATTGTAGATAGTAAAAACGGCTTATTGTCTACAATCGCTTGGAAAATAAAAGATGATGTTTGCTATGCCCTTGAAGGTTCAGTATTTATTGGTGGAGCTGCAATACAATGGCTACGTGATGAGTTATGTTTGATAAAAGATGCCAAAGACTCTGAAAGATATGCCAAAAAAGAGCCAAGTAGCCAAGGTGTATATGTAGTTCCTTCATTTACAGGGCTTGGAACTCCTTATTGGGATGAAAATTGCAAAGGGGCAATTTTTGGGCTTACAAGAGGAACAAATAAATATATTTTAGTAAAAGCGACTCTTGAAAGTATTGCTTATCAAAGTATGGATGTAATTGAAACTATGAAAAAAGAAACTGGATTCGATATTTTAGAATTATCAGTTGATGGTGGAGCAACCAACAATAATTATTTAATGCAATTTCAAGCTGATATTTTAAATTGCAAAGTTGTTTTACATGATACAGATCAAACAACAGCATTAGGTGCTGCTTATCTTGCAGGTCTTGGAGTTGGACTATATAAAAATATAAATGAAATTAAAGAAAACAAATGCCACAAAACTATTTATTATCCATCTATGAATAGAAAAACAATTACTGAATTACGAAAAGGATGGAAAAACGCCATTAAAGCAACAAGAATGTTTAAAGGAAAGTAATTATATGCAGTCTAATTGGTTTAAAGATGCTATTGTTTATCAAATATATCCCCAATCGTTTAAAGATAGTAATAATGATGGAATTGGTGATTTGCAAGGAATTATAAGCAAAATAGATTATCTTAAAGATCTTGGCATAAATTGTATTTGGTTATCACCAATTTATGTTTCTCCTCTTAAAGATAATGGTTATGATATTTCAGATTATAGAAACATTAATCCAATATATGGAACAATAGAAGATTTTAAAGAATTAATCAAGCAACTTCATAAAAAAAACATTCGTTTAATTATGGATTTTGTAGGAAATCATACATCTTCCGAACATGAATGGTTTAAAAATTCAAAAGATGAAAATTCTTTATATCATGATTATTATTTTTGGAAAGATAAGCCTAATAATTGGACAGGATTTTTTGGTGAAAAAGCTTGGTCGTATGACCAAGATAATAAAAAATACTATCTTCATTTATTTGCCAAAAGTCAACCAGATGTCAATTGGGATAATCCAAAAGTTCGTAAAGAATACAAAGATATTTTAAAATATTGGCTTGATTTAGGTGTGGATGGTTTTAGATGTGATGTTATAAATTTAATTTCCAAAGACACATCTTTTAAAAATGGAAAAAACTTGTTAATTTTAAAAGGGAAAAAATATTTTATAAATGGGCCTCATTTACATGAATATTTAAAAGAACTTAACGATGATGTCTTTTCTTTATATGATTGTATGACAGTAGGGGAAACAGTTTTTACATCTATTGAAGATGTTAAAATGCTTACAGCTGATTATCGAAAAGAACTATCAATGGTTTTTAATTTTGAACATACCAATGTTGATAACTATTTAGGTGTAAAATGGTTACTTAGAAAGTTCAATTTAAAAAGATTTAAAAAGGCAATCGATAAATACCAATATGGTCTTAAAAGCATCGGTTGGAATTCCTTGTTCATTGAAAATCATGATCAAAGAAGATCGGTTGGGAGATTTAATACTTCTGATACAATTTATAGAAAAGAATCTGCAAAAATGTTAGCTACAACTATGTTTTTGCTTAAAGGAACTCCTTATATCTTTCAAGGTCAAGAAATTGGCATGACTAATTTAAATGTAAATTCAATTGATGAATTTAAAGATATTGAAACGAAAAATGTAATCAAAACTATGAAATCTTTACATTTACCCCAAAAATATATCGACAAATCAATTAGAAATGGAAGTAGAGATAATGCTAGAACTCCTATGCAATGGAACAATACAATTAATGCTGGTTTTAGCAATGCTACTCCTTGGTTAAAAGTAAATAACAATTATCAAGAAATAAACGTTGAAAAAGAAGTTAATGATCCTAATTCTATTTTCCATTATTATCAACAATTAATTAAACTCCATAAAGAACTTGATATTGTAAAAAATGGAATATATACAGATTTACTTCCAAAATCAAAGCATATTTTTGCTTATGAAAGAAAATTAAATAATGAAGTATTATTAATTATTTCCTCATTTACTAACAAAAAAGTTAACTGTTATTTATTAAATAATTACCCTAATTATAAAGTAACATTACTATTAAACAATTATTCTTGTGATGAAAATTTTTTATTGCCATATCAATGTAAAGTTTATTTATTAAAAAAAACTGATGAGTAAATCATAAAAATAATCATTGAAACTAAATGTTGCATTGATTATTTTTATTTTTAATTTATAATTTGACTATGTTAAGGAAGGAAATAAACTAACATGAAAAATAGAATAAAAGAACTTCGAGTTTCAAAAAATATAAGTCAACAAGAACTTGCTAATCAATTAAATGTTACAAGACAAGCTATAACAAGATGGGGAAATGGTGGAATTAATACTTCTACAGAAAATTTAATTGCTTTTGCCAATTTTTTAATTGCATTGTAGATTACATTATTTTAAAAGATAATGATATGGATATTATTACCATAGGAGTTAATTATTTACGTATAGAAGGTTCATTTTATATAGGTATTGGTATTTTATTTTTATTATATGGCTATTATAGGGCAATAAATAAACCTTTAATTTCTATTATTTTAACAATTTTGTCTCTTGGAAGCAGAGTTTTACTTTCGTATATTTTATCTAGCATTCCTACTTTAAAAGAAAATGGCATTTGGATGTCTATTCCTATTTGATTGTTCATTGCTGACCTTGTTGGAATTATTATTTTCTTTTTTGTATACCCTAAGGATAAACAAAAAGTAGCCGAAGCTACTTAATTTTAGTTATTTTTTTAACTACTTTTAAATTTTTATTATATTTAAAAGGTAATTCTATTTTACCTTTTTTAAAAATGCTTTTTTGATGAGAGAAAGTTATAAAAGATTGTTTTCCATGATAACTTCCCATTCCACTATATCCCACTCCTCCAAATGGTAAATTTTCATTAGTAAGATGCATTATAACATCATTAATACAGCCTCCACCAAAAGATAATTTAGATATTATATTATTTATTTTTTTTTTATCATTGGAGAATATATATAAAGCTAGTGGTTTTTCTTTATTTATTAGTAAAGGTATTACATCTTTAAAATCATCATAAGTTATTATCGGTAAAATCGGTCCAAATATTTCTTCTTGCATACATTTATCTTTAAATGTAACATTATCTAGAATAGTTGGTTCTAATTGCAAATTATAAGTTTTACCTCCAAAAACTATTTTTGGAGTTTCAATTAAAGATAATAGACGCTCTAAATGAGTTTTATTTATTATACAAGGATAATCTTCATTTAGATGATCATTAGTATATAGTGTTTCTTTTATATATTTAATACATTCTTGAACAAATTCATTTTTTATATTTTTATCAATTAGTATGTAATCAGGGGCAACGCAAGTTTGACCAGCATTTAAATATTTGCCCCAAACAATTCGTTTACATGCCTGCTTTAAATTTGCTGATGAAGTAACAATACATGGAGATTTTCCTCCAAGTTCTAATGTTACAGGCGTTAAATATCTTGAAGCTTTTTCAAGTACTATTTTGCCTACTTTTTCTCCACCTGTAAAAAATATGTAATCAAACCTATTATTAAGTAATTCTTGACTTATTTTATAATCTCCAAGAACAATTGCTAAAAGACTATCATTATTAAATTCTTCAACCAATTTTTTTATAACAGTTGCTGTATTTAAAGCATATTCTGATGGTTTTAATATTACAGTATTTCCTGCAGCAATTGCTCCAAGTGCTGGTTCTAATAGTAATTGTAATGGATAGTTCCATGGTGCCATAATTAGACATACTCCATATGGTTCATATCTAATATAACCTGTAGAAGAAAAATTAATAATACTAGTTCTTACTTTTTTTGGATACGACAATTTAGCTAAATGTTTAATTAAATAATTACACTCATTTATAACCATTAAAAACTCGTTACTTAAAGTATCAAATTCATGCTTATTAAAGTCTTTTTTCAAAGCTAAAACAAAATCATCATAATATTTATAAAGTAATTTTTTTAAGTAAAATAAATTTTTCTTTCTTTCATTTATATCTAAGGTTGCATGTGACTGAAAATACTTTCTTTGTTTTTCAATTAATTCCATTTTAACACTAAATAAATAATTAAAAGTAAAACTATTTATTATTCTCCTTTCTAATTTTCAAATTGTGAATTATAAAGTTGATAATAAAATCCTTTTTTCTTTAATAGTTCTTCATGATTTCCTTGTTCTATAACATTTCCATTATTCATAACAAGAATGATATCTGCTTCTTTAATTGTTGATAATCTATGGGCAACAACAAACGATGTTTTTCCATAAGAAAGCTTATAAAAGGCATTTTGAATTTTCATTTCAGTATTAGTATCAATACTACTTGTCGCTTCATCAAGAATTAAGATTGGTGGCATTAATAGTAATATCCTTGCAATACATAATAATTGTTTTTGCCCCGCGGAGAAATTACCATCATCACTAATAATTGTGTGATACCCTTGAGGTAGTTTCATTATAAAATTGTGAGCATGTGCTTCTTTACAAGCTTGAACAACTTGTTCTTCAGTGGCATCTTTTTTACCCATTCTAACATTATCCATGACTGAAGCATTTTTTAGCCATGTATCTTGCAAAACCATTCCAAAATTATTTCTAACATCTTCTTTATAAATAGTAGCATTATCAAGATTATCTATCAAGATTTTTCCACTTGTTGGATCATAAAATCGCATCAAAAGATTAATTAAAGTTGTCTTTCCACAACCAGTTGGACCAACAATAGCAATCTTTTGCCCTGTTAAAACATTAAGATTAAAATCTTCAATTAATTTTTGATTTTTTGTATAAGAAAAATATACATGTTCAAGTTTAATATTACCAGTAGCATTATCAAGATGTTTACTTTCTTTACTAGTATCCATTTCTTTTTCTTCAATAAAATCAAACACTCTACTCACACAAACAAGAGAGTTAGATAATTCAGTTACGACTCCACTTATTTCATTAAATGGCTTGCTATATTGATTTGCATAACTTAAAAGTGTAGATAATGTTCCTACAGTTAATGTAAGTCCAAGTGGATTTTTTAAAATAACAAAGGCCCCAAGTAATGCTACAAGAGCATAAATTATCGCATTAATAAATCTTGTTGTTGGATTGACGATACTGGAATAAAAAATTGCTTTTAAAGAGCTTTTTTGTAAATCATTATTTATTATTTCAAAATTTTCTTGATTCTTTTTTTCATGATTTAAAGCAAGAACAGCTTTAAGATTACTAATATTTTCTTCAACAAATGATGTTTGTTCTCCTTTACATTCACTTTGCTTTTTAAAATACATAAAGCTTCTTGAAGCAATAAATTTTGCCACAAATAAAGATATAGGAGTTAAAACGAAAACTAATAAAGCAATTAAAGGATTTAATATAATCATAAGTACAAGTGTTATTATAATTGTTAATACACCTGTAAATAATTGTGTAAATCCCATAAGTAATCCATCGGTAAAAGCATCAACATCATTAATATTTCTTGAAACAATATCTCCATGAGGATGTGAATCAATATAACTTAAAGGTAATTTATGAATTTTATTAAAACAATCTTTTCTTAAATCATATGAAACATTGAATGTTATTTTATTATTGATGATATTCATAATATATTGACTAATTGCTAATATAACAACCATTATAATAATTAATAAAGAGTAATTTTTTAATTTTGTAAAATCAACATCATTTTTGCCAACAATGTTATCAATACTCTTTCCGATAAAAATTGGAATTAATAATGTGGATACGACAGAAATTATGGCAAATAATAAAGATAAGATCATTAAAAAACGGTATTTTTTCAAATAAATCAAAACTTTTTTCAAGGTGGATTTTTTCATTTTGCCCCCTCCTTAAATTGTGAATTATATATTTCTTGATATAAGCTACATGTTTCAAGAAGTTCTTGATGAGTTCCACATCCAACCAAAATGCCATCTTGCAAGACAAGGATTTTATCGGCATGAGCTATAGAACTTGTTCTTTGCGATATCATAATTGTTGTCATTCCATTTTCGATATTTTTTAATGCAGTTCGAAGATTATAATCAGTAAGATAATCAAGAGCTGAACAAGAATCATCTAGAATTAACACATCTGGATTATTAATTAAGGCTCTAGCAATTGTAAGTCTTTGCCTTTGTCCTCCAGAAAAGTTTTTGCCACTTGCACTAACTTTACTATCAAGGCCTGCTTCTTTTGTTTGAACAATTGAATCAATTTGAGCTATTTTTAAAGCTTCCATTATTTCTTCATCACTAGAATTTTCTTTTCGATAGCACATATTAGAACGAATGGTTCCTTTAAATAAAACTGCTTTTTGAGGAACAATAGATATTCTATCTTGAAGAATTCTTTTATCTATAGAATTAACATTCTTCCCATTAAAATAAATGTTACCTTCATTTGCATCATAAAAGTGTGACAATAAATTTATTATAGTTGTCTTTCCTGAACCAGTTCCTCCAATAATACCAATTGTCTCTCCTTTATTAATTTTAAAAGAAACATTTGTTAAAGAATTATTTCCTTTTCTATTATATTTAAAGGAGACATTATCAAATTCAATAAAACTTTTATCATAATGATCTTGATCATCTTCTTTATGCATCAAAGAAGATTCCATTTCTAAAGCTTTTTCTATACGATTTGCACAGGCAAGAGACTTGCTAACTGTAATAATTAAATTGGCTAATTTTACAAGTTCTATTAGAATTTGTGACATATAGTTATATAATGCTATAACATTTCCTTGTACAAGAATTCCTGAATCTACTCTTTTAGCACTCAAGTATAATATAGCTATTATTCCGATATTAATAATTGCGTATGTTAAGGGGTTTGATAATCCTGAAATATAGCCGGCTTTCTTTTGTAGTTTATTAACTGTAGAAATTTTTTGATTATATTCTTTTATTTCACTTTCTTGATTATTAAAAGATCTAATAACTCTAACTCCTGATAAATTTTCATTCGTTGATTTAACAATTCCATCAATATTTTCCTGAATAGAATTATAAGCAGGCTTTGTTATTTTCATAATTAAGAATATGACTATAAATAATATAGGTATTACAATTGTAAAAACAATTGCAACTTTTTTATCAACTATAAATGCCATTATCAAAGCACCTATAACAACAAATGGAGATCTAAGCAATAATCTTAAAAACAAATTTACACCTGTTTGAACTTGGTTAACATCATTACTTATTAAACTTATCATTTTATTATTTCCTAAATCATCAATTTCTTTATAAGATAGGCTTTGTAATTTTGAAAATAAAGCTTTTCTAAGTTTACAAGAAAAGCCTGTAGCTGCTGCTGCTGAGAAATATTGAGCAGTTATAGAACATATTAACCCGACTACTCCTAAAATAAGTAATATTCCTACATATTTCATTATAAATTTCATATCTTTGTTGCCATTAATACCTTGATCAATAATGATTGAAACAATTAATGGAACAATTAGTTCAAATGAGGCTTCTAATAACTTAAAAAAAGGTCCTAATATGACCTGACAAGTATATCCCCTAAAATACTTTAATAATTTTTTCATTTTTTCTTTTTAATCCTTACTATCCATTCATTAATTTTATCTGCCTTTTTATAAGCGACAATACAAGCTATAATACCAAGTATCGTTCCTAATATTATAACAACAATTCCCCAATTATGGTAGGGAATAATTTCTCCTGACATAAAAAAAATTGTAAAAGCAATGGTTATTATTCTACTAGTTAATAAAATCACCAAAAATGTTTGGAAAGTCATTGGTAGTATTCCTGCAATTGAACATAATGCATCATCTGGAAAAAAAGGTAAAATCATCATGGCAAAAAGTAGTATTGCATCTTTATTTTTCATTTTATTTAAATAATAATTCACAACATCTTTGTCACCAATCAACCAATTTATAAATGGTTTTCCAAGCTTTCTTCCTAGAAAAAAAGCAAATAAAGATCCTAGTATTACTCCTATAAATGAATAAAAGAAAGAAATCAATGGCGTAAATAAATAACTACCTGCAATAATTACAACTGTACTTGGAATAGGAATTATTGTTACTTGTAAAAAACAAATAATTATATAAATGATTGGTCCTAGCGACCCATATGAAGCAATTTTTTCTTGCAATTGTTCTTTTGAAAGATTAGTAAGTCCAAATTTTTTTAATATTAAATAACCAATAACACATAAAATCGCTAGAGTCAAAATAGTTATTACCATTTTTATTATAATTTTTTTATAGTTTAATTTCCCATTCACATTTTTCACCTAAATATATTATTTGCATTTTTTATATTTATAATATAGTTTTTCCTTTTATTTTATAAATATGTTATACTTTTTAAGAGGAAGTTGGTGATTATATGCAAATTATCTTAAATAATATTGATAATTTACTAGATATTAACGACGAAAACAACTTTGTAATTGATGTTTGTAATGACTTTCTATTGAATAATTATACAGCAATTAATAGTAAGTCATTAAAAAATGATTCTATGTTTTCTATTTTTTTAAATGTTGAAGGAATAGATATAGATTCATATGAAAATGAATTATTAATAAAACATAATGCTAATGTGTTTACAACTTTAAACATTCAACAATATATTAAAAACCCTTATTATTTGTCCATTAAACCTACACAAAGTAAAAATCTTAACATTGCTCTTACATATAATTATTATCAACCATTTGAACTATTTGCTTATGATGATATTTATATTGATTCTAATTATCAAGAATCAATGAGACTTGGATATTTTAAAGAAAAATTTCCTTATTTAGTTTTACTTGAAAAAAACAAAGTTTGGATGAGTATCACTCCCCACGAAATTAATACTATGCAAAAAAGTATTGATGAGGCTTTTGGCGATGTTTTAGTATATGGATTAGGACTTGGTTATTATCCTTTTATGTGTTCTTTAAAAAAAGATGTTAACAAAATTGTCATTATTGAAAAAGATAAACATGTTATAGACATTTTCAAAAATAATATTTTGCCTTTTTTTAAATTTAAAGAAAAAATCATAATCATCCAAGAAGATGCTTTTAAATTTGCCAAAAAGCAAGAAAAATTTAATTATGCATTTGTTGATTTATGGCATGATGCAAGTGATGGACTTATTCCTTATATAAAATTATTAAAAGAAGAAGTTAGTAGCTGTAAATATTTTTATTGGATTGAAGATTCTATCATATCTCTTGTAAGAAAATGTTTGATTACTTTAATAGAAGAAACTTTTTATAATAATTATCAAAGTAAAATTAATAATGATATTGATTTAGTAATTTCTAAAATGAATGATCTTTTAAAAGACTTAATTATTAAAAAAGAAGATGAATTATATAAAATTTTAGAAAGAGATTTTTTAAAGAAATTATTAAAAGATATTGAACTATAAGCACAAATTTTGTGCTTTTTTATTTATTTTAAAATTTTATATATTATTTATAATATATAATTTAAAAAATTAGCACTCAAGTATTGACAGTGCTAAAAAGTGGTGTATAATATAATTAGCAATCGATAAAGAAGAGTGCTAAAAGGAGGACAAAAATTATGAGTAATTATTTAAAAAGATTTGATAACAATCACGAGGACAACTTTTTTAATCAATTATTTAATCAATTAACTAGTGAGGAGGTAAGTACTATGTTAAGAACAGATATAAAAGAAACAGAAAACAGTTATATTATTGAAACAGAGGTTCCAGGTTTAAAGAAAGAAGATATTAAGATTTCACTTGATCACAATTATTTAACAATTATTGCTACAAGAAAAGAAGAAAAGGATGAAAAAGAAAATAATAAATATCTTCACAAAGAAAGATTCACAGGAACTTACAAACGTTCATTCTATGTTGGAGAGATCAATAAAGATTCAATTTCAGCTAAATTTGATAATGGTATGTTAACTATCACTTTAACTAAAGAAGATCCAAAAGTAACTGATTCTAAACATATGATTGAAATCAATTAATTATATAAAAAAAGAAATAGGCAGCCGTTTGCGACTGCCTATAATCGTTCTTTAAGTTTTTTTTCTATTTCATCTTTTATGCAAGATGGTACATAAGGAGAAATATCTGAGCCAAAAGAAACAAGTTCTTTAATTGAAGATGATGATAAAAACAAATTATTTGCTGATGGAAATAAAAGCAAGGTTTCAATATTATGATTAATTGCTTGGTTAAATTGATACAATTGCATTTCATTATCAAAATCATTATGATTTCTAAGGCCTCTTATCATAGCTGCTGCATTAACTTTTGTAGCAAAAGTTAATACTAATTCTTTAGAAGCAACAACTTCCACATTTTTTATATCTTGACAAGCTTTTTTTACTAACTCTATCCTTTCTTGTTCGGAAAAAACGTATTTTTTACTAGGGTTTAAAGATACAAGAACATATAGTTTTTCAAAAATTTTACTTGCTCTTTTTATAATATCAAGATGTCCATTAGAAATAGGATCAAAGGATCCTGGATAAACAGCTATTTTCATTATTTCACCTCTTTTAAAAACTTTTTCATTTGTTTTCTATTTTTTAAAATATAAACTTCTTGGTTAGTACTTTTTAGATAATTCAGTATTCTTATTCTACTTGTTTTATAAAATCTTATAAAAACCCATGATAAATAATCTTTTGTAAGCTTTTCATCGCATAAATCGTTTCTTGAATCGCGATGTTTTCCTTTATATTTAAAATATCTTTTTATAACCGAAAAAAAGCAGGTAAATCTATTAATATCAAGAAAGAAAATTGTATCAGCCTCTATAAATCTTTCAGGAACTTTTTTTAAAAAATTTCCATCTAAAATCCAATTATCTTTTTTCATAAATTCAAGAATAGTTTCCTCAATTTTTTTCTTTTCTTGTTCTGTCCAATTATGTTTATAAACAATAGTATCTAAATGAAGGTAATCATAATTAAGTTTTTTAGCTAATGCTGCTGTAAAAGTAGATTTCCCTGAGCCAGAATTGCCCAAAACTAAAATTTTATGCATATTTTTACCTCCTTTATAAATTATACACTAATTTATAATAAAAGTTTAATATTTTTTCCTAGTGTGTTATAATTTTCAAAAGGGAGTTGATAAATATGATTAACTATCATGGTCATACCAAAAGATGTCATCATGCTATTGGCGAAGATGAAGAATATGTTTTAAATGCCATTGAAGGTGGCTATGATGCAATTGGGTTTACTGATCATGTTATGCTTCCTGGTTTTAAAGAACAAGGTGTTAGAGCTCTTTATGAAAAAAAAGATGAATATTTATCTTCCGTTAAAGATTTAAAAGAAAAGTATAAAAACATAATAACTATTTATGTAGGATTTGAATGTGAATGGGATAAATCTTTCACTTCTTATTACAAATCATTATTAGATTCAAAACAAGTTGATTATTTAATTTTTGGTAATCATTACTTATATATTACTAACGATTCTTTTGTTTGGAAACAAGAACCAACAAATAAATATTTAAGACGTTATAGAGATTATGCAATTGAAGCATTAAATTCTAAACTATTTAAAATTATGGCACATCCTGATTTATTTATGAATGATGTTTTAAAATGGAATAAAACTTGTAAAGAAATTTCATATGAAATTTGTAAAGTGGCTAAGCAAAATAATGTGGCATTAGAATTAAATGCAGGTTGTATCGTTTCGGAAGGAAAAAGATTAATTGGTAATGAATATCGTTATCGTTACCCTTATGAAAAATTTTGGCGTATTGCCAAAAAAGTTGGTAACACAATAGTTATAGGCATGGATGTACACAATCCAAAAACATATATTTTAAAAGAAAAAAGAAAAGAAGTTGAATTATTTGCAAAAAAACTTCGCCTTACAATTATTGACAATTTAAATATATAAAAAATATAAAGGAAGGAGAAAATTTAAATGGCACAAGACAAAGAGCAATTAATGATAAGCAAAATTGATGAAAATTTGTTTGAAGTTTTTTGGGGACAATATGGCGATAAAATCAACCTAAATAAAGATTTTATAAAAAAAGTTTTTTTAAATGTAGATTATCGGTATAAGAAAATAATTAGTGATTCTTCTGTCTCTGATGTTTTATTAAAAAATGTCGGCATTTTTGATATGGTTAATTATATTTGTGCCGAGCATAAATTCCATTTAGAACTTATTAAACCAGAGTTTATCCCCAAAGTAGAATCTGACAAAGAATATTTTGTCCAATTATCTAATATTTGTATTGACAAATTAATTACAAATGAATTTTTAAATGTAGATGCTAAATCAGTTATAAGCAAATATAATGTTGAAACATCCGTTTTAACTATGTATATTAATAGATTATTTCATTTAATGTCCCAATGTAAACTTGATAACTCAAGTGCAAAACAACGACTTCAATTCGATATTTTTGCAAAATGTTTCATGCTTATTAAATCAACTTTAAACCAATTATGTGAAGGACTTGAAACTGAAGCAATGAGTTCTTGGAGAACATTTCATGAATTACTATGTGTTCTTTGTGTAATAACAAAAGGCGATGAAAAAGTAAGTCAAGCTTATTTTAGACATTTAAAATATGGAGCTTATAGTCGTGGTGAAATCACAAATCCTGAAGAAGTTGAAAAAATTCAACAAATGATGGAACAAGATATGCAAGCATTAGAAGTAAAAAAGTCCAACAAAGAAAAATTTATAAATTATGGATGGATTCATTGGGCTTTTAAAAGATATAACGATGAAGAAGTTAAGATGAATTTTTTAGGTGGTTTGCAAAAAGTTGCTGATTTAACTGAATATAAAAAATACTATGAAATTGCCTCTGATGTTACTCATTCTACTCCATTACTTGTTTATGCTGATAAAAAGAAAATAACTACAATAACTCTAAAAGTTACTTACCAATCTTTTTTCAAAATAGAAAGTATGTTTTGTGATTTTTGTAATAAGACTTTAAATATGACAATACAAAATTCTGCTGCTTTTTCTGATTATTTAAAATTTAGAAGCTTATATAAACCAAAAGTTGAAATTATCTTCAATAGAATATTATCTTTAAATACGCTAAATTAAAAAGCGTATTTTTTATTTTATTTTTTCATATATCATAATAGGTGATTTATTTTTATGAAGAAAAAATATTTAATAACTGGTGGGCAAACTTTAAATGGTACAGTTAAAATTCAAGGTAGCAAAAACGCCTCTTTGCCTATAATTGTAGCTTCAATTATGTGCAAAGATAAGATATTACTAACTAATGTTCCAAGAATAAAAGATGTTTATGCTTTATTAAACATCTTAAGATATTTAAATTGTGAAGTCACTTTTATTGATAATGATTTATATATTAATTCTACTAATTTAGAATACAAAGACTTATTAATTAATCCTGTAAAAGAATTTCGTGCTTCATATTATTGTATTGGGGCTTTTTTAGCATTATTTAAAAAAGTTAAAATTTATTACCCTGGTGGATGCAAAATTGGTTTAAGGCCTATTGATCAACATTTAAAAGGATTTTATTTATTAGGAGCAACTATACTAAATAAAAATGATGTCTTAGATGGATTTTGTAATGAATTACAAGGAACGGAAATCGAACTAGATATTAATTCTGTTGGAGCAACTATAAACATTATTTTATCAGCGATTTTAGCTAGTGGAAAAACAATTATTAAAAATGCTGCTTGTGAGCCAGAAATCGTTGATTTTTGCAACTTTTTAAAGAAAATGGGAGCAGACATAATTGGTGAAGGAACTAATGTTATAATTATAAATGGCGTAAAGAAACTTATTCCTTGTTCTTATAAAATTATGCCAGATCGTATTGTAGCTGGAACATTTTTAATATATGGTGCTGCTATTTCAAATAAATTAACTTTACTTGAAATAAAAAAATCTGACTTAAATGCTCTAATTAATGCTTTAATTAATATAGGTGTTAATATGGATATTAAAGACGAAAGTATCACTATTTATAAATCAAATAATTTAAAAGGTATAGTATTATCTACTGGAATTTATCCATTATTTCCTAGCGATTTACAACAAATACTATCAATTTTATTATTAAAAGTTCAAGGGAATTCTATTATTGAAGAAAGGCTTTTTGAAAAGCGATTTTCTCATTTGAAAGAATTAAGTAAAATGGGTGCCTCATATTTTGTCTATAATAATAAAGCCTTACTTATTGATTGTCCTTTTAAAAATGCCACTTTAGAATGTAATGATTTAAGAGGAGGAGCAGCACTTCTTCTAGCCTGTTTACTAGCAAATGGAAATTCAACTCTTAAAAATATTGAATATATTGAAAGAGGATATGAAAACATTGTAAACATATTAAATGGATTAGGTGGAAAAATAATAGAGGAAGAATATGAAGAAGCTTAAAATAATTAATATCATTTTAATTATCATTTCTCTTATTCTTTTATCACTAATATACTTCAAGAAAAGGCAAGAAATAAAAGGTATAGCTTATGGAAATGATGTAAATTATGATTATAAAGATTTTGATAATTGTAATAAATTATTTCTTTCGAATAATACCTGCTATGAATTACTTGATATGCTAAATAAAAATGTTAGTAAAGTAAATAATGGAAAACTTGAAACAATATCTTCTTTATTAAAAAAAAGCAATTATGTTATATTACAACTTGGAAAAGAAGATTTTAAAAGAGTAATTGAATTAAATGAATATACTAACAATTTAATTTATGATCAAGATATTCTTGTAAGAAATAAAGACTTATTTTTAAATTTTTATAGCGAAATAATCAATAAAATTTATACAATCAATGAAAGTATCAATATATTCACATTACAATTAAATAACCCATATTATGTTGATGATGAATATATTAAGAATTTCTTTTTTGAAATCAATAATGAAATAAGCCATATTAGCTTGCAAAAAAAGTGCACCTATCTTTTATTTAATAATAATTGAAATTATTATTAACAAATGATATAATGGATTTATATGTTAGGAGGTAACATTATGAACGAAAATAATTTTTACGAGGAATATGGTGATAATGGAAGCAAGCAAGTTTATAGCAATGGAATAAGTGAAACAAAAGTTAGATCCAATGTTGCTTTTATTAAAGTGTTTTTATGGATGTTTGCTGGTGTTTTTGTAACATTTCTTACAGGTATCGGTTGTGCTGAATTAGTAAAATATTCATTAGCAACTGGAAACTCACGAGTATTTACATTTTTCATTGTTTTAATGGCTATTTCTTATATCGCTCAATTTGTTATGTGCTTTATGATAGGAAAAAGCGCAATAACTGATAGGAAGCCTGTAGCTGCCACTGTTGAGTTTTTAATTTTTTCAGCTTTAAATGGCATTTCTTTTTCAATTCTATTTGCAATAATTGATATGCCTTTATTATTCCAAGTATTTGGATTTGTTTGTTTATACTTTTTAATTTTAGCTGGTGTTTCTTTCTTATTTAAGTCAAAACTTGAAAAACTTGGAACATTTGCTTTAGTTGGTTTAATTACATTAGTAATTACATCTTTAATTGGCGGGCTTGTTTCTTGGTTTATTACTG
>CAKPXW010000007.1 GCA_934202505.1 uncultured Bacilli bacterium
ATTTACAATTGATGAAAGTGGCTATGCCGCTATTGTTTCTCAAGTTCATGATAAAGAATTTAATAACGAGGTTAGTAAAAGATTAATTGAAATTGAAAAGCGCATTAAAAGTGATAATGATCTTGTTAAAATGCAAGAACAAGTAATTAATGATAAAAAAATTCAAGAGCTTGAAAATGAAATCAGCATGTTAAAAAATAAATTAGAAACTGCAGCTAATAATACGCAAAATGAAATTAATAAAGCAGTTAGTGAAATAAGAATTGAAAACGAAAAATTGAAAATTGAAAAAAATGGAGAAAAAGATCGCCAACAAATCGCAATTAACAATGCTGTAAATCAAGAAAAAGAAATTACTCGTGAAAAAGAAAATAAAATAAATGAATTATCGCTTAAAATTAAAGAACTTGAAAGTGATAAAAAAGAAGCAGAACAACAATTAAAAGGTCATTACGATGAACTACTTAAAGAAAAAGATTCTCAAATAGATTTTTATAAAGATTTAAAAACTAAAATGTCTACTAAAATGATTGGAGAAACCTTAGAACAACATTGTCAATTTCAATTTAATTCTTTAAGAGCAACTGGATTTCCAAGAGCTTATTTTGAAAAAGATAATGAAATATCATCAAGTGGTAGTAAAGGGGATTTTATCTTTAGAGACTTTGATGAAGATGGAATAGAAATTGTATCTATTATGTTTGAAATGAAAAATCAAATGGACACAACAGCTACTAAGCATAAAAATGAAGACTTTTTAAAAGAATTAAATAAAGATAGAGAAGAAAAGAAATGCGAATATGCTATTTTAGTTTCCCTTTTAGAATCAGACAATGAACTATATAACCAAGGTATTGTTGATGTAAGTTATAAGTATCCTAAAATGTATGTAATCAGACCACAATTTTTTATTCCCATCATTACTATGTTAAGAAATGCTTCTTTAAATGCTATTTCTTATAAAAAACAATTGATGGAAGTAAAAAATCAAAATGTAGATATTTCAAATTTTGAAAATTCTCTAAATGATTTTAAAGAAAAATTTGGCAAAAATTATTCTTTGGCTAGTGATAAATTTAAAAAGGCTGTTGATGAAATTGATAAAACAATTGAACATTTAATGAAAGTTAAAGAAAACCTAATAGGCTCTGAAAATAATCTTCGTATTGCTAATAATAAACTTGATGATTTAACTATCAAAAAACTTACTAAAAATAATCCTACTATGAAAAGTAAATTCGATGAATTAAAAAATAAAGAGGATGTTTAGAAACATTGGTTTCTATCCTCTTTTTTTAATTATTTATGAGGAGGTTGTCCTCCAGGATTCCCACCTGGAAATCCACCTTGAGAAGTACCAATAGTAGTAATGGTACTACTTATACTGAATGATGATAACCAAGTTGAATCTAAATACATAGAATAACTTTGATTAGTTTTTAAAAGATTACTTGATAGAATAATGACTTGGCAAGTTTTATTTACCTTAAATGTTAATAATACATTTTCATTTTCATCTTTTAAATAGACTGTACTATTGCTAGAAATTTGACTATTTTGTGTATAAATGACTATGTTTTGATTTGATTTAGTAGATGGCTTTTCAAGCATTCCTATAGAAGATGTAGCAAATAAAGTTCCTCCATAAATTAGACATTCATTATCAAAATCTAAAGCACTATCTGCTCCACTACTAGGGCAAAAAACAGTAACATTTCCGCCATTCATAATAATACTACCATTAGAGTCAATACCATCACCAGTAGCATTTATTTCAATATTTCCTCCATTAATAATGATATATTCATTTATACTAGTATCATCACTTGCTGCATTTATAGCATCATTAGATGAATTAATTTCAATATCACCATTATTTATTATTACATATGCTCCTTCAATTCCTTCATAACTTGTTTGAATATTAATAGTTCCATCATTTATGTATGATAAATAATCAGAGGTAATGGCATCATCATAAGTATCAATAGTTATATTACCATTTTCGATAAATGTTGATCCACTATTGCAATGAATTGCATCATCAGTAGAATCAATTGTAAAAGTACCAGATTGGATATAAATAGCGTAATTGCAATTATCTAATATTTCGACATCATCCACATCATCTCCATCAGTATCATAAGAAATTTCGCCAACTTTTATTCCTTTTGTACTTTGAGCTAGCGCATATCTACTATTAATGTTTCCATTATAATCACTAGCTACTTTTTTATAGATATTATTAGACTTTATATATCTAAAATCATCAGCTTCAAGATCATAAAGTTCAAGATTTTCTGTTGAGTAAGATATAAATGTTCCAATGGTTTTAATATTGTATGTTCCACCATCAATGTAAGCAAAAGTATCCGCTTGGATTCCATCTCCATATACCAAGCATGAATAATTAGTATTTTTAAGAATTACATAGCCACTTTCTAAAGTTATTACTAGTATTTGCTTACAATTTGAAGCGGTTGCTTATGAAAAAATATTAAATTAGTAAGTGAAATAGAAGAAAATGTTTTAATTAATTATAACGAAAGAATGTTAAAACAATTAATAATGATATTAATTGATAATGCTATAAAATATGAAATGGTAAATGGTGAGGTAAAAGTAACCTTCGAAAAAAGAATTTTAAAAGTAAATAATAAAAACACTATTATTTCAAATAGTGATTTAGTACATATTTTTGATAGATTTTATAAAGTTGATCAATCAAGATCTAGTGAAGGTGTAGGGCTTGGACTAGCAATTGCTAAAGAAATTGTTGATAAGCATTCTGGACAAATAATGGCTACTTCTAATAAAAATCAAGGAACGACTTTTATTGTAGATTTTAAACAATCTCTAGCAAATTAATTGTTTTTATTATTACATTTAATAGCATCTATAGCTAAAACAATCATTAATACTCTTAATGCATCTTTATTATTTGCAATATCTAATACATATGTATCAGTAAAATTAAATAATTGTTTACTAATACTTGCAATTTCTACATTATTAGAATCCACTATAGAATAGTCCCATCCCCATACATCTCCATTAATTACCCAATCAGAGCATGATAAGGTAAATTTTGGTCGAAAGAAGGTAAATTCTTTAACTATTTCACCAACTTCTATATCTTTTTCATACATAGTAAAATGAGGAAGAAATCTAAACACTTGTTCTTTTAATCTTCCTATTAAATTATCATTTTGATCATAAATATTAAACATATGGCCAAAAGATAATTCACCTTTTACTTTAAATATGGTGTTTTCTGATTCATCATAGATGTCATAAGAATCAAACCAAGAAAAAAATCTTTGTCTTAATAATAACTTCATAAACAAACTTAATCTCCAATTTTATATAAACGATATATTTTCGTTTATATAAATAATATAGCAAAAAAAATAAAGAAATAATATAAAAAAGTCTTTTATTTGGCTATTTCTTTAGTGTTTTTAATAAGATAAGTTAACATGATTGGAACAAATATTAATATTGGAGAAAAAGTTATAATAAAGTAAAATTTTAAATTAATAGTTATTTGTAAAGATAAGCCACTTATTTTGTTATATATGATATATAAAGCAATATTGATAATAAATAGGCTAATTATCGATTGAATAATGGCTTTTAAAATACACATTAAAGGATCATATATATATAAAATAGAAATTTTATTTGGGTATATTCCAAGTTTATATAAAATGGAAATGTCTTTTCTTTTACTATTAAAATTTAAGGCAAAAATATAAAATGAAGAAATAAAAGCAAAAACTATAATAATGCTAGAAAAGATATTTAAAAATAAAGTTAAATAGTTTAGTACTTTAAAATTAGTTACTTTAAATAAATTCTTTTTGATTTGAATATAATCTGTATTTATAATGTTTATAGGATTATCTAAGATTAAACCAGTATAAGTTATATTATTATTAAAACTGTTAAATAATGATTCATTTAAATATATAATTTCAAAGTTATTTTCATCACTTATATATTTAATAGAATAATTATTAGAAAAAAGTGCGTAAGTATCATTTTTATAAGACTTACTCAATAATTTTGAAATTCCTATTTCTTTATCATTTAAAGAATTATCAATGATAACTTGCATTGCTACATTATCATAAAGTAGGTAAGAAAATCCAGTAGAAAAATCTATAAAAGTATGGATATTATCAGATAAAATAAAATGTTTAATTTTATTTTTTTCAATAAATTTATTTAAATAAAAATCAATAAAATGAGAATAATTGTCTTTGATAATACTTATAATGTTATTTTCTTTATCATAATAAAATAAATAATTTTTAAAAGTCACATTATTAGATAAATAATTATATATTTCATAACTACTATTTGAATAAATATACATTGAAATTTCATAGATTAGATTTGTATTTGCAAAATAATGATAAAGATAAGAAATATTATTACAAAAAATATAAAAATTATTATCTTCTGAATTTATAACTTTATCGATAGGAATATTTATAACTTTATTATTAAGATAATAAATATTTAAAAAATTTTTATTTTCTATATAATCAAAAGCAGTCTCTGGTATAGCTAAAACAAAATTTTGCTTATAAAAAGATAAATAATTATCAAAAATAAAAGAAGTACTTTTTATATCATAATAGTTAAAATCAACATAATTAATTTTATTATTAGCTTTGATAGTTTCTTTACTTGAACTATCTATTCCTTCATAATAAATGTATTCTTTTTCAATTTCTAGATTTTTAAAATTAATATCTTTATCATCATTTATCATTTGAAAAGAAATTTTATTAGAATTATTTAAAGAAGTTAGTGAATTATTAATAGCTGTATTAATAAAAGATGAAATTATAAAACTTAAACCGATTCCAATAAGACCCATCGAAAGAATAGAAGTAAAAAAATAGTTATATATTTTTTTACTAGAAAAGATTTTCTTTCGTAAAATATTTAAATTTTTAAAGTGGATTTTTTCTTCCTTTATTGTATGTTTAATATTTATATTGCAATTTATTCTATCGTTTTTACTTAAATCAATTTTAACATCACCCATATTGGCAAGCGTGTTATCATGAGTAACCATTATAATTATTTTATCTTTTTTAATTCTATTAATATATTGAAAAAATTTATTAGCCATTTTAATATCTAAGGCACTTGTAGGTTCATCAAATAAATAAATTGTTGGATTTTTTATTAACGCTCTTATAATAGCAACTCTTTGTTTTTGTCCGCCTGATAGATACTTCACTTTTTTATGCATATCATTTGTAAGTTCAAAATAATTAAACAAGTTTCTTATTTGAAAGTTAACATCTTTTTGATTTATATTTTGAAATCCAAGTGGTAAAAATACATTTTCATAACTAGTTAATTTATCAAATAATTGATAGCTTTGATAAACATATCCAACGTCATTATAAGAATAGTTTTTAAGATTTTTAATATTAACATTATTAAAATAAACATTTCCTAAATATTTTTTATTACATCCTGAAAGTATCGATAATAATGTTGTTTTTCCATATCCAGAGGGAGCAACAATAGTATATATTTTTCCTTTTTCAAAGACATAAGAAAAGTTATTAATAATTTTTCTATTATTATATTTTTTGGTAAGATTTTTAATAACTAACATAAAAAATCTTCCTTTAATAAATTATTAATAGATTGATTTTTTATATAAATAATTCCAATTATATTAGCAATAATTAAAATAAAAGTTGTAAGAATAATTCCTATATAAAAATAGTTAATATTTATTAAAATAGCAATTATTAAAGCTATAAAAAAATAAATAAACACGGGAATTAAATGACTAAAAAGAATTTGATAAATATTAATCCCTCTTGCTAATAAAATGGCAATTTGTTTTAAACTTTTTATTATAGTAGAAATAACTAAGATTATCGAGGTAATAATTGAATAAAAAAAGATAATTAATACAAAATATTCAATTATTTTTTTAATAGATGAAAAAACCATTTCATAAGTTAAATAATCAAGTAAAGCATTGCTTTCAAGATAAGGTAAAGCAGAATCATTATTTGTAAATAAAGGATTATTTGTAAAATATTCATTTTCTTTGATAAGAGTTTCACTATAATATAAATAGTTTTTCTTTTCAATATTTTTTAAATTATTTTTAATAATATTATAATTATAATAAATACAACTACTAGCAAACATGCCTTCTTCGTTAATAAATTTAATTTCTTTGCTTTTAAGATAAATATTTTTATTAGAAAGGGTTATTTCTTGTATTGTATCAATATTAAAAGAATCAATTAAACTAGAAGACACATAAAATATAGTTTCATCTTCTTTATAAAAGGGTTTTAAAGGAATAGATAAAAAACAAATATCATTTAAAAAGACTTTGCAGTTTGTTAAACTATCACTTAAATCCAATAAGATATTTGAATCATTAGGTATTCCTTGATAATTTTTAATTTCATAAAGATTATAATCAAAGTAACTATAAAAAGAAGACATGGCAAAACTATTAAAGATTCTTTCATAGTTAAAATATATTGAAAAACAAAATACAGATAGTATATAAATTAAAAGCATAAAAAAATTTAATTTTTTTAAACCATTTTTTATAAAAATGGAAACATTACTTTTACATTTTATTGAATGATTATTCTTTTTAATACAAGTAATATCATTTATTATTTTTTCACTAATTTTTTGATTTTCTACATAGATGTAATGATCAATGTAATTATCAAACAATAAAGGATTATGAGAAATAAATATAATAGTTTTATTTGGAAATAAATTCAAAATAAAATTAATAAATCTTTTAGCATTATTATCATCTAAGGCACTAGTTATTTCATCACATAATAAAATAGAAAATTCACTCATGCAATTTTTTATTATGGAAATTCTTTGTCTTTCTCCGCCTGATAAATATTTTACTTTTTTATTTTTTAAGGCTAATAAATTAGCTTTTTTTAAATAAAAATCGATATCTTTTTGATAAAAATATAAAAGAAGATTATTATTAACAGTTAAATCAGGATACAAGTCATCTTCTTGAAAAATAAGACGAACAGTATGAGCTAAAAAATTAGCTTTTTTCTTTTGATTATATAAAGTTATATTTTGATTTTTTACAAATATATTTCCTTTTGTAGGTAAGATATTTAAGCTTAACAAATTGAAAATGGTAGTCTTTCCACTACCAGATTTTCCTATTATTAAAACTTTTTCACTTTCTTTTATATTAAAAGTTATATTAGAAAGAATTGTTTTTTTCTTAATTGTATATGAAACATTTTTAAAGGATATCATTTTAATTCCTCCTACTATAGATATAGTAAAAAGAATTAAAAATTGAAAAAATTATATTAGTTCGTTATAATGAACCATGCTCCCACAATCATTAGCAGGTAAAACATATTGGATAGAATAAGTAACTTTACTATGAGGAGTAACTTCAAATTCAAATATAGGAATTATACCAGTAGCTATTTCACATGTAGAACCTGTTTTAATAATATTTCCTTTTAGATCTTTAATAATGTAGAAAATTGAACCAGGATTTGTAATATAATGACGAATAGTACGAGTATTATTACCATTATTTATAAAGGTTTGATTATCTTGATATTCAATCATCCAGTTACCATAATCCCAAATATTTCCACCAGGATTTGCAATATAAGTTGATAAAACACATTTCTTTTTATTAAAAGTTGTAATATGTTCAATTAAATCAGTTCCTACATAATCATGATGTAATTGAGAAGATAAGTGAGTTTTATAAACATTATCTTTATATAAATGTTTTGTAATGTCTTTAATTTTTTCTCCAGGGGCATATTTTTCTTTTAAATTATCGCTATAATAATTTGTATAATATACAGGAATATTACCTTTTAAAGTCGTATCATCAAAAGTAAATGTAGTATTATTATCAATTACTCCATGCACTTTACAATAGCCCATTCTTCCACCTAAATCATCATTTTCTCCATGTTTTGTTAATTCATAAATTATGGTATCTTTTTGATTTAGTAAAGTAGCATCGTTATAAACACAAAGTTGTCCTTTTACTTTGCCATTAGTAATTTTAAATTTAACATTTCCATTTATACATTCTCTTTGATTTACTAATATATTGGCAGTTTTAACATTTATGTCATTATAATTATCTTTATTTGTACCACCAATAATGTATAAATATTGTTTGGCAGGAATTTTATAAGTAGATATTTTTATAGGTGAAGGGACATATTCTTTATCAAAATTTAAATAATCTTTCTCCCAAGAAAAAGAATCATATTCTTTATTTGCATAAATAAATTTTTCTTTTTTAAATTTATCAATATCCAAAGGAAACTTTAAACCATAATAATCCATCCATGATTTTTCTCCAAGCCAAGAACCAGAACATTGATAACCTAGGTTAGTAATAGTAACATAAACATCAAAATTGTTTTCATTTATTAAACGATAACCCATATAAATATTACTACCTGTATTATTTTGATTTTCAAAAGTTAAAAAGCAATCGCCAGAAAGATTTTTATTTTCCATAATTATGGTATTTAAAACATCTTGTTGCATATTTTCAGGAACATTATTAAATAAATATGTTCCACCTTTTCTAGGCTTCATAGAAATTTTATTATTTACCCCTTTTTTATAAATAATAGGATAAGTTTCGATAACATTATTATTTACAGGATAAAATAATAGTTTAAAGTTTTCATTTTCATTAGAAGTAGTTATAACTAGTTTATAAGTGTTTTCTTTAGATAAGGTAATTGTCCCTTTTTTCATATTTTCTAATAAAGGTGCATTATTAAAATATAAGGTAATTGAACCATTATCAATTTCAAATTGATATTCATCACTAATAATAGGTGTTATTTGATATTCTTTAAAGAAATTTGTAGTGTTATCGTAAATGTTTCCAGCAATTAATTCTATCATTTTTCTACTTTCCCCTTTACGCTTTTTAAAAAAGCATTTTTCTTTAATAAAATTATACTTTGACAATTAGTGCATTTAAGACGAACTTCACCATCATAACCAATTATTTTAAAAGTTTTGCATTTTTCTTTACAAGGATGAGCCTTTTTTAAGACTACAATATCATCTACAAAATATTCCATAGTTATTTATTAATAAGACAAGCTTCGTATAGATTTTCCATTAAAACAACATTAGTTAATATACCAACTCCTCCAGGAACTGGACTATAACAATCACATTTTTCATAAATGTCTTTACTTGCATCCCCACACATTTTTCCATTACTATCAAAATTTACACCAATATCTACAATAATAGTAGAGCTTTTTACCTCATCTGCTTTCAAAAAATTGGCTTTACCAATGGCTAAGAAAATTATATCAGCATTATATTCAAGCTCTTTTAAATTAGTTGTTTTAGAATGAGCTATAGTTACGGTAGCATTTCTATTTAAAAGAGCCATAGCTAAAGGTTTTCCAACATTTACACTTCTACCAATAACTAAAACGTTTTTTCCTTGTAAAGGAATATTATAATAATCAAGGAGTCTAATCGCTGCATATGGTGTGCAACAATTAAAGCAAGATTCATTTTTAAAAAGCAAGCCAAGATTATTAGTAGTATAACCATCAACATCTTTTTTAGAAGATAAAAAACTTAAAATATAATTTTCATTTAAATGGCTAGGTAATGGTCTATCAATCATTATACCTTGAATTGAATTATCAACATTTAACGAATTGATAAGATTAATTATTTCTTTTTCAGTTATAGTATGATCTAAAGCATATTCTTTTATAATAGCGCCAACTTCTTCAGCAATTCTTTTTCTGCCTTTTAAATAGGAAATACTAGATGGATGATTGAAATGAATAATAGCTAAACAAGCGGGAGTATTTAAATTTGAAAATTTTTCTTTTAGTGTTTCTTTGATTTTTAAAGCTGCTTCTTTGCCATTTAAAACTTGTTTCATAATTTCTCCTTATTTATTTAAAAAGTCTTTAATATCACGATATCCTTCGCCAAATACATCACTAGTTTGATGCATAGACATAAAAGCATTTTCATCATATTTTTTAACAATATCTAAGATGGATAAGTATTGATTTTTGCTAACCATAGTTTTTATCATTTTTCTATCTTTCCCAGTATAGCCACCTTTAACATCAATAATAGTTGTTCCCCGATCAAGAGCGAGTATTTCTCTATTGATATCTTCCCATTTATCAGAAATAATTTCACATAAATAACTTCTTGTTCCTTTAAGTTGAGCATAATCCACAACTATAGAATAAGCAATAACAGCAACAAGGCCAATAGTTACTTCATATAGAGTAAATTTAGCAATAAAAGATAAAACGACAAGTAAACCATCGGTAAAGAGGAATATTTTTGATAATTTGATTCTAGTAAATTTATTAATAATAAGGCCTGGAACATCAAAGCCTCCAGTTGATCCACCAACACGATAGATAATTCCACAACCATATCCCATACATCCACCACCAATAATAGCACATAATAATGGATCAAATTCATTAACTTGCATTCTTATATTATTAAAAATACTTAATTTGAAAAAGAATAAGAATATAGGATATAAAATTGTACTAAATAAAGTTTGAATGGCAAATTTCTTTCCTAAGAAAATAGAGCCTATAATAAATAATACCCAAGTAACTATGGTAATGATAAGTTCGACATGCCCTTCACTAATATGAAAAAGTGCTTGTAAAATCAAAGAAAATCCAGCAGTCCCACCAGTAAGTAAGCCATTAAATGTCTCATTAGATCCACTATATACTTTTACTCCATGGTAATTAATAAAGAAAAAAGAAACTGCAATAGCTAATAAGAAATTACCTAGAATATCAATGCCAATGAGAGGAAGATATTTTTTTAAAAGATTCTTTTTCATATTTTATTTTCCTTTCTTTATAAGTGTAATTTTAAATAGCCAAAAACGAAATCATCTATATCGCCATTTAAAACGGCATTTGCGTTTGTGTTTTCAACATTACTGCGATTATCTTTAACTAAAGTATAAGGACATAATACATAGGATCTTATTTGAGATCCCCATTCATTAGCTTTGACTTCCCCTTTTAAATCATTCAGTTTTTTCATTTTTTCTTGATATTGTAAAGCTGCTAATTTACTTTTTAGCATTAACATAGCTTTTTCTTTGTTTTGAATTTGTGATCTTTGATTTTGACAAGCAACAACGATTCCAGTTGGCAAGTGAGTAAGTCTTACTGCTGAGTCAGTTTTATTAATATGTTGTCCACCAGCTCCACTTGCTCTATAAGTATCTATTTTAAGTTCATCATCTTTAATGATAACTTCATTATCATCGATGATTTCGGGAGTTACTTCTACTGAAGCAAATGAAGTATGTCTTCTAGCATTTGCATCAAAAGGAGAAATTCTAACAAGACGGTGTACACCATTTTCTCCTTTTAAATAGCCATAAGCATTTTCACCACTAATTAATAAGGAAGCTTGTTTTATTCCAGCTTCATCTCCAAGTTGATAATCAAGTATTTCTACTTTGAATTTTTTATTTTCTGCATAACGACAATACATATTAAATAGCATATTAGCCCAATCTTGACTTTCAGTTCCCCCAGCTCCTGGATGGAATTCTAAAATAGCATTATTATTATCATAAGGACCAGTAAGTAAAGTTTGAATTTCAAAACTTTTAAACATTTTTTCTACTTGGTCATATTCTTCATTTAATAAAGCAATGAAATCATAATCACTAGGATCACAAGAACTAATAGCTTCAAGTAATGAATTTACTTCTTTGGAAGTAGACTCAAAATTCTCAATAATTTTTTTATTAAGATTAATTTCACTTATAACTTTTCTACTATTATTTTGATCTTTCCAAAAAACTTCACTTTCGGTTAGTTTGCTTAAATTTTCTATTTTTTCTTTTCTTGCAGGAATGTCAAAGAGATTCACCTAGTAATACTAACTTATTACTATATTGCCCCATTCCTTGCTTCATTTGATAAAGTTCTAAAGCCATTTTATTTATCCTCTTTATTAGAAGGCTCTTCTTTTTTTACAGGTTCTTGTCTTATTTGAACTTGTACTCTTAAAGTGTTTAATACAACATCTTGTGCAATTGTTTGTAATAAATCTTCAAACATTTGATAGCCTTCATTTTTATATTGATTTAAAGGATTTGTATTAGCATATTGACGGAAGAAAATACCATCTCTTAATTTAGTCATTTTATCAATGTGTGCAGGCCAGTTTCTATCAATGATTTGTAATATAATAGTTGATTGAACTTTTAAATATAGTTCATCGCCCCATTCCTTACGTTTTTCATCAGTTTTTTCCATTAAAACAGTACGGGTTTTTTCAATATAATCTGGGAATCTTTCAAGTCCAAAATATATTTCTTTAGTAATAGGACTATCAACAAGATAAATATGATTGATATTTTTAACTAGTAAATCAACATTTGGTCTTAATTCTTTGCCATCAACACTAGATGAAGCTTTTACTAATTTTTTAGCAACAATATCATAGAATTTTTTAGTTATTTCATAAGCATCTTCTGTTGCTAATATTTCATCTCTTAATTTATACATTTTTTCTCTTTGTTGAGACAAAACATTATCATATTCAAGTAAATGTTTACGGCTATCATAGTTTACGCCTTCAACTTTCTTTTGAGCAGAGTTGATTGCTGAGTCTAAAATTGAATAAGAAATAGCATCATCAGAAGATGTAAAGAATTTTTGCCATCTTTCACCACCAAAACGTTTCATTAAATCGTCTTCAAGAGAAATATAGAATCTTGAATAGCCAACATCACCTTGACGTCCAGAACGACCTCTTAATTGGTTATCAATACGTCTAGATTCATGTCTTTCCGATCCTAACACGCAAAGTCCGCCTACTTCTTTAACGCCTTCGCCAAGTTTAATATCGGTTCCACGACCAGCCATATTTGTAGCGATTGTTATTGCTCCAAGTTGACCTGCGTTTTTAATAATTTCAGCTTCTCTTTCATGGTTTTTAGCATTTAAAATTTCAGGTTTTAAACCTTCTTTTAACATTAAGTTATAAATTACTTCTGAAGTTTCAACTGCAATGGTACCTACAAGAACTGGTTGACCCTTTTCATGTCTTTCTTTAACTTCTTTAATAATTGCTTTATATTTTGCAGCTTTGGTTCCAAAAATTATATCATTGTCATCAATACGACGAACAGGAACATTTGTTGGAATTTCAATAACACGCATATTATAAGTTTCTAAGAATTCTTCTTCTTCAGTTTTAGCAGTACCTGTCATACCAGAAACTTTATTATATAATCTAAAGAAATTTTGATAAGTAATTGTAGCAAGAACAGTAGTTTCAGGTTTAATAGTAACTTTTTCTTTAGCTTCAATTGCTTGATGTAAACCATCACTGAAAGTACGACCACTTAAGAAACGACCTGTATTTTGATCGACAATGACAATTTCATCATCTTTTACAACATAATCAAAATCTTTTTTCATAGCATAGTTTGCTTTTAAAGCTTGGTTAATGCAGTGAACAAGATTAGCGTTATTGATATCATTTAAGTTAGCAATGCCAAAACTTTGTTCAGCTTTTTTAGCACCTGCTTCTGTTAAGAAAACAGCTTTAGATTCAACATCAACATCATAATGTACACCTTTTACTAAAGATCTTGCAAATCTATTTGCAGGAACATATAAAGCTTCATTTGTACGATTACCACCAGAAATAATTAATGGAGTACGAGCTTCATCAATTAAAATAGAGTCGGCTTCATCTATAACACAAAAGTTTAAACCTTTAACTTGAACTTTAGATTCAAGAGAACGGGCCATATTGTCTCTTAGATAATCAAAGCCAAGTTCAGAGTTTGTAGTATAAGTAATGTCACAACTATAAGCTTCTCTTTTGCCTTTAGCATCAAGAGCTCTTAAGTTGCATCCAACAGTTAAACCTAAAAATCTATAAATAGCTCCCATCCATTCAGCGTCACGATGAGCAAGATATTCGTTAACAGTTACAACATGTACTCCACGTCCTGTTAAAGCGTTTGTATAAACAGCCATTGTTGCAGTTAAAGTTTTACCTTCACCTGTTTTCATTTCGGCAATATCACCATTGTTGATAGCAAGAGCCCCCATAATTTGTACTAAAAAAGGAAATTGATTTAGTACTCTTTTAGCAGCTTCACGGCAAACAGCAAAGGCTTCATTTAAAATGCTATCCATGATTTCATTTTGTTCTTGTAAAGTTTTACCTTTAGCAATTTTTTCTTTGAACTCTTGTGTTTTTGCACGAAGTTCATCATCAGATAAACTTGCTATTTTATCTTTTAGTGCATCAATTTCTAGAGCACGATTTCGTAAAAGCTTTAGTTGTTTTTTATTTGGATTAAAAATCTTTTTTAAAATACCCATAAAAAATTCCCCCTTTATGTAAGGCATATCTACTATATTATAGACTGAATTGGTATATTTTTCTATAAAAATATATGTTTTCCCAAAATTAATTCGTTACATTGCTATTTTTTATTGTTTTTAATTGAAGAAAACTAGCGAATGTTGTAAAATATTCGCGAATGTAGATTAAATCTACAAAGAAGGAGAAAAAAATTATGCCATTAGTAAATGCAAAAGAAATGATGGAAAAAGCAAGAGAAGGCCACTATGCAGTAGGTGCTTTCAATATTAACAATCTTGAATGGACAAAAGCTATTTTATTAACTGCTCAAGAATTAAATGCTCCAGTTATGCTTGGAGTTTCTGAAGGCGCTAATAAATATATGACTGGTTATAAAGTAGTTGCTGATATGGTTAAAGCAATGATTGAATCATTAAATATTACTGTACCAGTAGCACTACACCTTGACCATGGAACATATGAAGGTGCTAAAGCTGCTTTAAAGGCAGGTTATTCATCAGTTATGTTTGATGGTTCTCATTACCCAATTGAAGAAAATATCGCAAAAACTAAAGAAATTGTTACAATCGCTCACTTTATGGGTGCTACAGTTGAAGCAGAAGTTGGATCAATTGGTGGAGAAGAAGATGGAGTTACAGGAAGAGGAGAAGTTGCAGATCCAAATCAATGCAAAATGGTTGCTGATTTAGGAATTGATATGCTTGCCGCTGGAATTGGTAATATTCATGGAAAATATCCAGCAAATTGGCAAGGCCTTGACTTTGAAGCTTTAGCAGCAATTAAAGAAAAATGTGGAGATATGCCACTTGTATTACATGGTGGAACTGGTATCCCAGAAGATATGGTTAAAAAAGCAATATCTTTAGGTGTATGTAAAGTAAATGTTAATACAGAATGTCAATTATATTTTGCTGCAGCTACAAGAAAATATATTGAAGAAGGAAAAGATAACGAAAAGAAAGGTTATGACCCTCGTAAATTATTAAATCCTGGTTATGAAGCAATTAAAGAAATTGTTAAAATCAAGATGGAAATGTTAGGATGCATTAATAAAGCATAATGGATTTATCTTTACAATTAAGTGTTGCCATTGATGCTATTAAAAAAGCAAGTTTAATTATTAAACAAGTATATAATGAAGGTTTTACAGTCTCTTTAAAAGAAGATAAAAGCGTAGTTACTAAAGCTGATTTATTATCAGATAAATGCATAAGAGAAATTCTGATGGAAAAATTCCCAAACTATGGTATTTTGACCGAAGAAAATTCTTCTAAAGATAACAATAGATTAAATGATGAATTTTGTTGGATAGTTGATCCTTTAGATGGAACTAAAGACTTTGTGAATCATACAAATAATTTTTCTATAAATATAGCACTTGCTTATCAAAATGAAATTGTTTTAGGAGTTATTGCCGTTCCTATGCAAAATGTAATTTATTATGCAACTTTAGGAAATGGTGCTTATAAAATTTTAAATGATAAGACATCTAAAATTCATGTTTCTACAAGAACAAATAATTTAAGAATGCTTACTTCTCAATTTTTCTTCCATGATGAAGATGACTTTAAAAACAATGAACTTATCGAATCAATGAGTCCAATTGGTTCATCTTATAAAGCTTGTTTAATAGCTGAAGGAAAAGCTGAATTTTGCGTTAAGTTTGATGACCATACCAAAGAATGGGATACTGCTCCAAGTGAAATAATAGTTAAAGAAGCAGGTGGTATCATGAAAGATATGTATGGCAATACAAATACTTATAATAAAAAAGACTTTGTAAATCATAATGGATTTATAATTGCTAATAATAAACAAGTTTTAGATATGTTTAAAAAATAAAAGTTCATATCCGCAAGGATATGAGCTTTTTTTACATATTAAATGGTGGAACATATGAAATATCTTTTTCTTTTCGCATATTATTTATATTATTTGCAGGAACATATTGTTTTCCTGGAACTTGAAAATTAGGATTTTGGTAAGCACCATTTTGATAATATGGATAATAATAGTATTGTTGTGGTGGATAAGGGTAATATGTAGGGTATGCAGGATATGTTGGTATAGGTCCATTTATTTTAGAACTATTAGCAGCAGCGCCACCAATTCCCCCTACAATTAGTCCACCTATAAATGGAACTAATCTTTCATTATTCATAAAAAAACCTCCCATATTATAATATGAGAGAGTTTAAAAATCGCTAAGTTTTTTATAAAGTTTTGAAAGAGGAAGGCCGACTACATTATAATAATCGCCTTTAATTTCCTTAATGAAGACACTTGCTTCATTTTGAATACCATAAGCGCCTGCTTTATCAAGCACATCTGCAGTTTTAGCATAATTTTCAATTTCTATAGCGTTCATTTTCTCAAATGTTACATGAGTTTTACAATTAAAAGTTTTTATTTTTCCTTTTTTTATCAGACAAACGCCACTTACTACTACATGAGTTTTTCCAGATAATTTTGTTATCATTTCTTTAACTTCATTTCGATCTTTTGGTTTACCTAAAATATTATTTTCAATAATTACAACTGTATCACAAGCAATTATTGTATCACCTGGATATTTGGCAAATACGGCTTTAGCTTTTTGTAAAGCAAGGTAAACTGGAACTTGACTACTTTTTAAATTTGCAGGTACTTTTTCTACAATATTTGAATCAATTACTTGGAAATCATCAATAATTCTTTTTAATAATTCTTTTCTTCTTGGTGATTTACTTGCTAATATATAAGCCATATTAATCTTTCTTTAAAAGAAGGACTGGAATGATAAGAGGTGTTCTTCTAGTCTTTTCATAAACAAATGTTCCAGCAATTTCTTTGATATGTTTTTTAATATCATTAGGATTATTATTATTTTTCATAAATTCTTGTAATGATTCATAAATAATTTTTTCGGCTTCAATTAAAATATCTCCACGTTCTTTTAAGAATATAAATCCACGAGAAACAATTGATGGAGGTTTTAACATAGCATTTGTTTTAACATCTATAGGTAATACTACAGAAATCAAGCCATCATTACCAAGTTTTTTACGTTCTTCAATTATATTACTTTCAAGACCAGAAATATCTTTTCCATCAATATAAGTTACCCCAGATTCTATAGTTTTATAACGTTTTACTTCACCATTATACATAGCAAGGCAATCCCCATTACTACAAATAAAAGTGTGATTTTCATCAACAACGCCCATTTTAATTGCAAGGTCAGCATGTAGTTTTAACATTCTATATTCACCATGAATTGGCATGAAATATTTTGGCTTAAAAAACTTAAGCATTAATTTTAATTCTTCTCTTTGGGCATGTCCAGAAGTGTGAATAGAATAAAGAGCACTATTTACAATTACATTAGCACCTTGTTTAGATAACATATTGATGACTTTAGTAACAGGAGCTAAGTTTCCAGGAATTGGATTAGAAGAAAAAATAACAGTGTCACCAGGAATTATTTTAATAACTTTATGAGTGTTGTTAGCAATTCTACTTAAAGCAGCCATAGGCTCACCTTGCGAACCTGTACATAAAATTAATAATTCATTTAAGTTTTGGTAAGCTGATATTTTTGCTGTTTCCATGTCATAGATATAATTATCAGGACATTTAATATAGCCAAGTTTTCTTCCTGTAGAAATAGCATTTTCCATAGAACGTCCGAAAATTAAAATTTTACGATTATATTTTATAGCGTTTTCAATTATTTGTTGAATACGATGAACGTTTGAAGCAAAGGTGGCAATAATAATACGACCTGTGGAAAATTTAAAAATTTCATTTAAAGATTTTGAGACATCTCTTTCGGATTTTGAAGAGCCTTCAACTTCGGCATTTGTAGAATCTGCCATATATAAAGTTACGCCTTGATCACCAAGTTTAGCAATTTTTGCAAAATCTACATCTGGTCCTAATGGCGTTAAGTCAATTTTAAAGTCTCCTGTTTCAATAATTCTACCATTTACAGTATCAATACAAATACCAAGAGAATCAGGAATTGAATGGGTAGTATTGAAAAAAGAAATATCAAATGGACCAATTTTAACTTTACTATTATGATCAATTTCTTGAATATGAGCCACAAGCTTTAAATTTTCTTCTTCAAGTTTGTTTCTAATTAATCCTGCAGCAAGTTTGGGAGCATAGATAATTGGAATATTAACGGTTTGAAGTAAAAATGGAATACCACCAATATGATCTTCATGGCCATGAGTAATAAATAAAGCTTTAATTTTCGCTCTATTTTTTACAAGATAGTTATAATCTGGAATAACATAATCAATACCTGGAAGTTCACTTTCAGGAAATTTTACCCCAGCATCTATAATAATTATAGAATTTCCATGTTCTATACAATATGTATTTTTTCCAATTTCATTTAAGCCACCAAGAGCATAAATTAAAGTTTTTGTTTTTGTGCTTTTTTCATTTTCTATCGAAGAAACCGCAGATAAAGAAGCGTTATTAATACTACTTGCCATTTTACTCCTCCTTAAATTTCATAACACGTTTTTTACAATCGAATTATAACATGGTTTCTAATAATTTGAAATACTTTTTAAAAAGTTGAAAGCGCTTTTTTTATTTTCCTTTTTTGAATGATTAATTTTACTTTTTCACTTAAAAGATTACTATATCCTAAAAGAATGATAAAATCATAGTCAGAAGGTAGATTTGTACATAAACGAACAAATATGTTTTTTTTATCAAATTCTTTCTTTAATTGATAGGCTTTCTTTTTATAAGTATTATCTTTAAAATAAATATTTATACCTTTAAAATAACCATAATCAAAACCTATATACACTTTCCCTGGATATTTAATTTGTATATTTTTTAAATATCTAAATTCAAAAGTGTTTTTTTCCCATTCTTGTAAAGTCATAAAGTAGTTCACCTATTATATGATATGAAATAGTTTTCTAAATATGAAAAAAACTCTTTTTGAGGAAGAGTTTTTAAATAACAATTGAAGAAGAATAGAATTTTTCTATTTCATCTACATTAACATTTAAAATATAAGCCAGTTCACCAAAAAGAATTTTTTCTGCTCTATTTAAAGCATCACCATCAAATTTAGAAATAGTCTTTTTAGTTCCTTTAAGTTCTTTTTCTTTTCTTTTGATTAGATATATCATTTTACTTATTTCATTAGAATTACCATTATTTAAAATAAGATCAAATGCTTGTTTTCTTGTTTTATTATTGTCATCCCAATTTGCAAGATTAAAATTTCTAATAGACTCGATTATTTTATTAGCAGAATCAATGCTCATCAAAGTTCTAGTTCTTAAAGGCAATGCGGTATTTGGAAGCATTATTGTATCATTTTCTTTTTTAGAATAGAAAGGTACAAAAACATAATAAGGTGTTTCAACTCCATCACGCGTAATTGTATCTACTCGAATAAGTTTTACTAGCCCTTCACTTTTGTGAACGACTACATCTCCAATGTTCATATTCTACCTCCTACTAAATGTCTTGCAAGATAATTATAGCATTTTTGGCGCAAAAATGTAAGCAAAATAAAAAAAAGACTCATAGAAAAAAATAACTATTCAATATTGAATAGTTACTTTATAGACTTAATTTATACTTTATAAAAATGATTCAATGAATATTTTAAGGCCAATTGCTATTAGAATAATTCCTCCAACAATTTCGGCTTTATTGGAAAAGATATCACCAAATTTTTTACCAATAAAAACACTAATTAAAGAAAGAATAGTAGTTATTATACCAATAATTCCTGTATAAAGAATAACTAAAGGGTAATTAATACCTACAAATACTAATCCAACACTTAAAGCATCAATACTTGTAGCGATAGCTTGAATTAATAGCATTTTAAAAGAAAGTTTTTTTATATTTTCTTCTTCTTTTTCTTCTTCATCTTCATTTTTCTTACGTGATTTTATTGAGTCAACAATCATCTTAATACCTAAAAATGATAGTAAAGCAAGAGCAATATAAGGAACAATTTTAACAATTAAATTAGTAAATAAAGAGCCAATAAAATAACCAATTAGAGGCATCATCATTTGGAAAATACCAAAAGTTAGAGCAATTAATAAAGTTTCTTTAATAGAAATTTTTTTATTAGCAAGTCCATTACTTATGGATACTGCACAGGCATCCATAGAAAGACCAACCCCAAGTAATAATATTGAAACTATATCCATTTTATTTCTTTACTATCCTTTGCCATTTCATAGAGGCCTTAAGTTCAGTGGCATTGGTATTAGATTTAACTTTATAAATATGCTTTGTTCCTCTAGCAATTAAAGTATTAGATACAATTTCACCAAGAGGAGCATAGATTTCTTTTATTTTAGAATAGTCAAATGGGGCACAAGAGAAAATATCTGCCATAATACATTTTTTCTTATAATTATAATGAAGAGCAATATGAGATTGAGCAATAATAATAATTGCTGATAAGTATTTTGGCTTTTTAGGGGTAGATTTTAAAACATATGGTCTTGTTATTGGATCCATATTAATTTTATTTACAATGTCTTCAAGGAAATCAAAGAATTTTTCCATAGTTGGTTGTTCATTAGCAACGATTTCACTCATTATATGTGGTCCAAAATCACAAGATGGTTCATAAGGAGTTTCAATAAATGCTCTTTCATTACGATTTTGAAGGTGAGAGAAAGATAAAATATCTTTAAAAGGTAATTCCTTCATAAAAGTATCATAAGCTAGTTTTTCATCAAAATCTTCTTCTGAATAAATATCTACAAAATAACATTGCCTAATGGGAAAAGTATGAATGGTAATATGTCCACCTTCTAGAATAACAAATGCGGAAATTCCAAGATCTTCTTTTACCTTTCCATAATAATAAGGAATAAGTTGAGGAGGGCAGACAGGAGATAGTTTTAAAGTATAAACTAAATGATTTAATAAAGTGTTAATTTGTTTAGCATCATCTAGTTGATTTTGATTTGCGCCATAGCAATCAAGCATATAATGTTTTCTCATATTATTTTACCTCTTTTTTTAATGCAAATATTTCATACATGGTTTTTAAGCCAAGCCAAGATGTGATATCGTTTATATCAAGCAAAGGAGATATTTCCACTAAATCCATAGCTTGAATAGGCAATTTTTCAAATAAGTTAGTTATAATTTTAAGTGTTGTTAAAGAATTTAAGCCAAAGGCTTCAGGAGTTCCAGTTCCTGGAGCAAAGGATGGGTCATTAGCATCAATGTCATACGATAAATATACAAGAGCATTATCATCAATTTTATTTTTAATTTCTTGTAACATTTTATCTATTCCATTTTCATTAATATATGAAGCGGTATAGACTTTAATGTTTGGATGTTTTTTAAAAAATTCAATTTCTTGTATTTCATAGCCTCTAATGCCAATCATAATAATATTTTCATCTTTATATCCATAATCTAAGGCTCTTCTATTTGGACAAGCATGAGAAAATTTACTTTCTTCATAAATATCACAAATATCAGGATGAGCATCAATATGGATAATATAAGGAGTTTTATTCATTTTCTTTGCATAGTCATAAAAAGCTTGTTCAGTAGGAATAGCAATAGAATGATCTCCCCCAATAAACCATACAAATTTATTAGTATTTAACATTGATAAAGCTTTTTGCTTGATTAAAGAAAAATATGTTTCACAAGATGTATTATTATATTCAATATTTCCTTCATCATAAATTTTAAAAGAAGAAATATCTTTTCCATCTTTAGTAGCAGATGGAAGGTAATAAGATAACTTTCTTAAAGTATCAGGGGCCTTACTAGCACCAGTTCCTACTGAAGCATTTTTATCAAAAGGAATACCAAGAAGTAATAAATCAGCTTCAGAAATATTATTAGTCATTAAGTCACGAAATTTTTCTTCCATTTAAATACCTCCTACTAATAAACAAAATAATTATAATGAATAGCATCTTTCTTTACAACAATAAATTTATTTAATATATAAATTAAATAAAGGCATATTAATTTTTCTTAAAAAGAAGTATATAATATAATAAAAAAAGAAAAGGAGAAAATATATGAAAAAAGATTTATCTACAGGAATATTAACTTCTATTATTGGCATAATACTTGGAATTTTATTTATGTTTTTTGCTAATGATATTTTAAAAATATTCCTAATTATATTTGGAATAATTATTATTTTAATGGCTTTGCCAACTCTTATCTATTCACTTACTAATAGTACAAAAAGTAAATACGATATGATAAATGTAGTATTATCAATTATTAATATTATCTTTGGTATTTTATTGATTTTTGTCTCTAACAATGTATTATTTATAATTGCTGGAGTTTGGATTTTAATAAAACCAGTTTATGCTTTAATTGTAAGTCATAATAATAAAGAAGTTGCTAAACAAAATCTATCAACATTAGTTGTTGGATTAGTACTTATTTTACTTGGAATTACTAAATCATTTGGTTTCTTTGCCTATATAGTAGGCGGAGTATTTGTGGCTTTATCAATTATTAATCTTATCTATTATATAGTTATCTATCTTAAAGAACAAAAAGAAAAGAAAGACAATGAGGCAATTGATGCTTAATTGTCTTTCTTTGCATAATAAGGTTCACATCCACAATAGTTTTGGGCATATATATTATATTTTTTTCTCATTTCATTGCTAAGTAAGATACCATTATTCTTTTTAAAATCACTATAGAAATATTTAGTTATAGTATAGTTTTTTTCAAGTTGTTCTCCTAAAAGATTTATAAGAATAGAATTCTTTTGTCTTCCGACAGTAAGGGTAGTACTTACATAATCAAATTTTTCTTTTTCAGCATAGTTATAAGAAACTAAAAGTCGATTATAAATACAATCATAGCAAGGGTATTTATGGACTTTTTTTTCTTTATAAGATGCAAAGTCTTCTAACTTTTCTATAAATTTAACATTGGTGTTAAATTCTTTATTGAAAATAGCAATTAATCTTAAAACTTCTTCTTTTCTTTTATCATATTCACTACTTGGATAAATATTAGGATTAAAGAAAAATACCGTAATATCAAAACTATCTTTTATTTGCATATAGGCACTAGAAAAGCAAACAGCACAACAAGTATGTAATAGTAATGTTGGCTTTAAATTAGCTTTTTTTAATTCTTCAATTTTTTCAATTTGTTTACGATAGTATAGTTTATTGCTCATAGTATAATCATAGCATCTCCAAAAGAAAAGAAACGATATTTATTATCAATAGCATGTTTATAAGCTTTAAAAATAAATTCTTTAGTAGCAATTGCACTTACTAACATAACAAGAGTTGATTTTGGAAGATGGAAATTAGTTATAATTCCATCAATTGATTCTACTTGAACACCAGGATAGATAAAAATGTCAGTATAACCACTATCTTCTTTAAACATATGATATTTTTTATAATTTGTTTCAATTGTTCTTAAAGAAGTAGTACCTACCGCAATAATACGACGATGTTCACTTTTAGCTTTATTTAAAATATTAGCAGTTTCTTTATCAATTACATAATACTCTTCATGCATTTTATGATCTAAAACATTGTTTTCTTCAACTGGTCTAAAAGTACCAAGTCCTACATGTAAAGTAACGTCAACAATGATTACGCCTTTTTCTTTTAATTTATTAATTAATTCTTCAGTAAAATGAAGACCAGCTGTAGGAGCAGCAGCGCTTCCTTCAACTTTTGCATAAACAGTTTGATATCTTCCTTGATCTTTTAGTTTTTCTTTAATATATGGAGGTAAAGGCATTGTACCTAGTTTATCAAGTATTTCATTAAATATTCCATTATAGATAAATTTAATATGGCAAAGGCCATTATCTAGTTTTTTAACAATAGTTGCTTTTAAAAGGTTTTCATCAAAAACTAATTTAGTGTTATCACTTACTTTTCTTGCACCTTTAATTAAACATTCCCAAACATCATCTTCCATTTGTTTTAAAAGTAATATTTCAATATGCCCTTTGCTATCTTCTTTATAGCCAAAAAGACGAGCAGGAATAACTTTGGAATTATTTCTTACAAGTACATCCCCTTTTTGTAAAATATCAATTAAATCATAAAAGTGTTTATCTTCTAAAGTTTTATCTTGACGATTTAAAACTAATAGTTTAGATTCATCTCTTTTAGCAAGTGGAGTTTGAGCAATTAACTCACTAGGCAAGTCATAATCAAATTCACTTAATAGTAGTTGTTGGTTTTCCTTTTCCATATTCTTCTTCAAACTCCTTTTTAAATTCTAAAAATCTATCTTCCATAATAGCTTGACGCATATTTTCAGAAAGACGAAGTAAAAAACGTAAATTATGAATGGATAAAAGTCTTTTTCCAAGACCTTCATCACAACGATATAGATGTCTTAAATAAGCTTTAGTAAAGTTTTTACAAGTATAACAATCACAATCATTGTCAATAGGGGTAAAATCAAGCGCATATTTTTCGCTTTTGATATTAATTTTTCCTTGTTTTGTCATTAAAGAACCATGTCTTGCAATTCTTGTTGGAAGGACACAGTCAAACATATCAACACCACGAGAAACACCATCTAATAAATCTTCAGGAGTACCTACTCCCATTAAATAACGAGGTTTATCTTTAGGAAGATATTTGATGGTATAATCAATCATTTTGTGCATAGTTTCTTTACTTTCACCAAGAGCTGTTCCTCCAATTGAATAACCATCAAAATCCATTTCTACAGTTTTTAAAGTGGAATATTTTCTTAAATCTTCAAACTCTCCTCCTTGGCAAATGCCAAATAAGGCTTGTTTTTCATTAGTTTTAAAATCTTTTCCTCTTTTGGCCCAACGCAAAGTTCTTTCCACAGATTTTTTCATATATTCATAACTACAAGGATAAGGAGGACATTCATCTAAACTCATGATAATATCAGCTCCTAAATTTTGTTGTATTTCTATTGATTTTTCTGGAGATAAAAATAAACTAGTTCCATCAAGATGAGATTTAAATTTAACGCCTTCTTCGCTAATTTTACGATTATCAGAAAGAGAAAAAACTTGAAATCCTCCACTATCTGTAAGCATTGGACGTTTATAATTCATAAATTTATGTAAGCCACCTGCTTTAGCTACTAGATCATCTCCAGGTCTTAACCAACAATGATAAGTGTTAGCAAGTATTACTTGTGAGCCCATATCATATAATTCATCTGGTGAAATATATTTAACAGTAGCACATGTACCAACCGGCATAAACATTGGGGTATAAACATCTCCATGAGGAGTATGAATGATTCCACAACGTGCTTTACTATTTTTATCTTCATGTATCAGTTCATAAGAAAAGTATTTATTCATACAATTACCTCCAAAGCCTTAGTAGTTTATCACATTTTATAAAATTTAAAAAGTGAATATTTTAGTTATTATTTTCATTATTAGGTGTACTATTATTTTCTAAAGTATTATTTTTATTAAAAAATGCATATAAACCTAAAATAGCATAAACAAGTACTTTGGAAACAAAACATAAATAAGAAATTATAGTTAATACATTATAAGCATCAACTGAACCACCAAATACAGAAATAGTTTTACTAATAAAAGCAATTACTACATCTACTGTAAAATAGCAAAGAGTAACGATAAAGACATTTTTAGTTTCTTTTTTGATTTCTTCTTTATCAGTTTTGATATATACATATCCTCCAACAAGAGCAAATACAATTCCTCCTAAATAACCAGCTACCCATAAGATAACTTTTAACCATTTGTTACTAATTTTTTCCATTTTTCATTTTCTCCTTTTTTTATTTTCTTTTTCTATTTTTTTCAATTCTTTGCTTCTAGCATAAGAATGTTTAAAATTAAATAATAAGTGAAATATTCTTACTAGATAAGTAAAAGGTAATAGTAAGATACATTTTTTAAGTATTGGATAGAGATTTTTCATAGAACTTACACTAGGAAAAATCTTTTTTAAAATAACCTTATTTGCATTATTATTAGTACTTTCAAGTTCACCTTTGGCTAAGATATCACTTCTTCCATAAGTTCCATAGGAAAAAATAGCATTGATAGCTTTATTTTCTTTTTCATCAAGAGGTTTATCTTCAAACATTTTTAAAGATAGATTTTTAATGAAAATAGCATCTTGATAATATTTAGTTTTCTTTAAACAATCATCGATATAATTAAAATCTAAATTAGGATAAGTATTTAAATAAACATAAATATCTAAAAAAGAACGAATGCCTGTACCACCTAAATAATAATGTTTAAGAAGATGGCACATCATAAATAAATAAAAATCTTCCTTAGACATTTGATAGATATGTTTATAGTTTTTAACTAAAGAAGATTTTGCAAAAATATCTTTAAATAAATTTGCTCCAAGTTCTTTCTTTTCAATTAACATTCGATGTAATTCAATAATCATAAAAGGAGGTTTTTCAAACTCTAAATGATGTTCAGTATTGAATTTACTTTTATAATTTAAAGATTCAATTATTTTCCTAGCTTTTTTAAAATCTTTTTCTTTGACTAAAATGTCAATATCTCCCATAATTCGATAAAAAGAATCTGGATATAAATGTTTAATTACACTTCCTTTTAAAGGCAAACAATCAATTCCATTTTCTTCAAATAAATTTAAAAGAGTATTTAATTGTTCCAGTTGAATAGTATCTCTTTTAATAGCTAAAAAGTAATCTTCATTTACTTTTTTAATAATTTCTTTACTAGTAGTATTTTCATCCATATTAGGTTTTAAAAAGACAGCTAAAGAATGAAAAGAAGCTATTTTGTATAATTCATTACTAATACTTATCTTTTCATCTTTATTATTAATAACATTACTAACTAGTCTTAAAATCTCCTGCATGGAAAATTCTCCTTAAAATACTTCTTATCTTTCTACTTAAAAATAAAATTTTTCCTTTAATATAAAAAGATTTATTAATTTTTATATTTTTTCCTTTATGGGTATAATTGGTTACTTTAGCAAGGATATCTACCTTTTTAATAGGGCCTTCTAAACAAACATTGTGGTCACCACAAAAATAATAATTATCATTTTTAATTTTAACTAAACGATGAAGAATATATTTATTTTGATATTTAAATAATAATAAATCATATTTTTTAAAACCTTGAGGATTTGCTAAAATTACAACATCTTTTTTATTATCAATAGTTGGTAGCATAGAATTTCCTGAAGGAGTAAAGGAAATAGTTTTATTATTATTTATAGTTTCAATAATAATGGGTATTAATTCTTCAATAGCAACTTTTTTTATCATAAATCTAATAAATTATTATCTTGTAATACTTTTATAAATTTTTCTATATCATTTAAAGCGACTTCTTTACTTACATCGTATTCATTAAGCATAGCTTGAAGTAAATCTTCTTTAGTAATATTTTCTTTTAAAAGATTAAATAAAAACGCTCCACTTTCATTTAAAGAAATCATACCATTAAAATTTATATCATTATTACAAGGCATAACAACATATTGACTAGCAACTTTTCTAATTAGAAAACCATCTTTAATTTTCATAACTATCCTCCTTTAAAGTATTATATGACATTTCAAAAGCTTCTTTAGAAATATCACATTCTATTTCATAAACATTGTAGGTTAATAGTATTTCATTTAATAAACTAAGTAGTTTATTTAAAAAAGTAGTATTATGAACCACTAATGTTTGTTTAATTATTTTTTCAATTGCTTCTTTATGAGATAATTTTCTTATTTTATTATTTTTACCTCTAGCAATGAAACATAATCCTTGTAAAGGTACTTTTTCATTTTCGCTAATATCATTTTTACCACTCCAAGGAGTACCATATACATAGATTTTTTTATCGATTAAACGATAAGCAGGTTTATCATCATTGATAATATAACTATTAGGTAAATAGCGTAAATATAAACTAGTATGAGTAGATTTACCAACTCCACTATCTGCCGAAAAAGAGTAAGCTTTTCCATCTACTACTACTGATGAAGAATGGATAAGCATAGCATTATAATCAAGTATTTTTCTATAGAAAATGTAGGAAGTTAAAATGTATTCTACTTCTTCTATTTTTAAATGAGGATTTTTACTAGCTTCTTTAAATAAAAAATCATCTTGATAATCGATAGTAAAATCAATAGTAACATTATCATCAATAACTAAATATTTAGAAATTCGATTTCTTAACATTTCATAGTTACATTTCAATTTAATATTTAGATCCATTACTCTAATTACATATTCCATAGTTATTCCCCTTTATTAGTATATCATAACTTACTATCATCTTCATTTAAAATGTTATCTATTTCTTGAAGTTTTCTTTCCTTTATAGCAATATTTTCTTGATAATTATGGCTATCTATTGTTTCTATTTGTTTATCTATTTGAGTAAAGTCAAACTTTAAACGAATAATATCTTCTTCAATTTTATTTAAATCTTTATCCATATTTTTAAATAGATTATCAACTTTTAATAAAATATCATTTTTGATTTGTTTTATTTCGATAGTATAAGTATTTAATCCTTTTATCAATAATAAAGGAGTAGTAATTGTCGAATAAGAAGGTAAAAAAATAGCAAATCCTTTATAATTTCCAAGTAGTAATTCTTTTTCAATAGTACTAGTTTTTTCAAATCTTTCCACAATTAAATTTGCTAGAATATTTTTCTTATCTTGGCTGATTTCATTACTATTAAATGTTTCCATATCTTTTTTGATATTTTCTTTTTTAATTATTAGATTTTCTATTTTTTGTGGTAATAGATTTTTATAATTGATTAAATTATTTTTTTGTAACATTTCTTGCTTTTCTAAAAGTTTTAAACGATTGATTTCATTAGCTAGTTCAAAACGTTCTTTTATTAATTTATTACCAATAGCTAAGGCTTTAACTTCTCCATAAGTTAAAATGTTTTCACTTAAATCTTCATAGTTAGATATAGCAACACATCCAGATAATAATTGAGAAATAAACCTTTGTTTAGTTTCTAAAATTTGCCATAAATAGGCATCGAATGTTCCCTCTGTTACATAACGATAAATATAAACATTTTCATTTTCATTACCTTGTCTTAAAATTCTTCCTTCTCTTTGAATCATATCAGAAGGACGCCAAGGAACATCAAGATGATGTAAAGCAATTAAATGATCTTGGACATTGACCCCAATTCCCAGTTTAAAAGTTGAACCAATTAAAACTTTTACGATGCCTTTTCTTACTCTATCAAAAAGTTCTTCTCTTTTTTCATCAGTTGTAGCATCGTGAACATATTGGATTTGCTCAATAGAAAGGCCTTTATCTAAAAGATATAATTTTAAGGCATCATAAACATTAAATTTATCTTTAGGAGTACCAATATCAGAAAAGACAATTTGGGCTTTATCTTGATTTTCTAAATAAATTTTATAAATGTTTTCTCCACAACGTTCAATTTTATTATTTTCTTCTCTTTCATAATTTTCATTAATAAGACGAGGATCTAAAGCAAGTTTTCTACCATCAGTAGTAATCTTTAAAAGATTATCTTCTTTTCTAGATACTTTATTTTTTCTAATATCATCAACACGAACAGATATTTTATTTATTAATTCGTTTTGAATAGGAGTTTTTAAAAGTTTAATAGTTTCATTTTCTTTGATATTAGGTAAGTTATCTTCACTAGCTGAATAAAAATCTGTAAATTGATTAATTAGTAAAGATAAACATTTCAAGTTATGAAATTTACTAAATCTTGTGACTTGTTTATATTGATTAACATCCACATCAATTTCAAAATCAGAAGATAGTTCGCCAAATAAACCAATCCAACTATCAAAACTATCAAGTCCTAAAGTATTTAATAATTCAGGAACTAGATATTTTTGCATGACAAACATATCGGTAATAGAATTTACA
>CAKPXW010000008.1 GCA_934202505.1 uncultured Bacilli bacterium
ATCTTGGTACTATAGAAGAATGGGCGAGTAATGCTTTTCCAAATGAAGAGGCTACACCAGTCAACAAAGGTAGTAATTTTTATGTTAGAAATGATAATGAGTTTGAAACATTTACAGATCTTACATTAAAAGAAGGATTAGTAGTAATCAAACAATATGCATTTTTTAATTTTTCATTTTTAAAAACTGTAACATTACCTACTAGTCTAAAAAGTATAGGTGAAAAAGCTTTTGCGGAAACTGATATTGCTTGGATGATCGATAATGATGTAGATTACTATACATTTAATGGCAATCCACATTACTTAGCGGTTTGCTTATGTAATGATGTTCAAACAGTAAAATTACATGAAGACACTAAAATAATTGGTGAAGCATTTGATCCATATACACCAAAATATTTACGTAGTGTAGAACTTCCTAAAGGATTAATAGGTATTAGCGATTATGCATTTTATGGATGTTTTCAATTGACTGATTTTTATATTACAATTTCTGGTTCATTAACATATATTGGACAAAGCGCATTTCAAGGATGTGGAAATCTAAAAACAATATCTTTTCCTAAATCTTTAACAACAATAGGAGATAAAGCTTTTAAAGAATGTGAATCTTTAAACTTGATATCGGTTTATGATACCATTGAAAATGTTGGTGTAGATGCTTTTGTTGATTGTAAAAACTTAGATACAATTATATATTGTAGTAAAAAAGAAGAATTTATAAATAATGTAGCTTTAATTGCAGCTTTAAAACAATTAGGAAGAGATTCGATTAGCATTAGATTTACTGATAACACAGAAGAAACAATAGGAAATTATTAAATAATAAAAGTATATTTTAAAATAAACTTATCTATGCATAGGTTTATTTTTTTTATTTACTTAATAATTTTAAATTTATAAATAAATATTTATTTATAATTAAAAATGAATTATAATAAGTATGTGGAGTTAGAATATGAAAACAAAAAAAAGTAATGTTACTTATAAAAACTTAGATGATAATCAAAGAGCTTCGTTAATGATGTTGATTGGTCTTTTTCTAATCGTGTATTCAATAATTTGTGTTACTGAAGGACCTGGAAAATATTTTAGATTTCCTTTGACATATTTATTTGGCTCTTATGGTGTTATATATTTAATACCAATTTTATTTATAGGTTTTTATATGCTTATTAAAAGAAAACCAATGGAAATATTTAGCAAAATTCAAAATGTTGTATTTGCTTTATTTTTATTTAATTTATTAATTTTAGCAAGTATAAATTCACATGTTGATTTTGATTTTTTAGGTTCTTTTAAAGCATATAACGATGATTTTTTTGAATATTTTCATGTTGGGGATATTACTGGTATTAGTCAAACAGGTGGAGGATTAATTGGTTATGTTTTTGTAGGCATAATTAACTCATTTGCGCATATGAATACTAATAATACAGGCAAAATTGTAGCTACTGTAGTGGTAGCAATTATCACTGGAGGATTATTTATAATTTTAATGACTCCATTTATTTTAAAACTTATAAATTTTATTAAAGTAAAACAAAGTAAAAAAATAGCAAAAAAGCCAAAGAAAACAAAAAAGCAAAAGAACATAGATGATGATGTGAAATTTGAACTTGAAAAAGAAAAAACACCAGTAAATACAAATAATGATGATTTAATAGAAGAACAAGAAGTATCCATATCAGGAAATAATTATGAATATAGAAGTGTGATAAAAGAAGATAATAAAAATCATTTAAAGAAAATGATTAGTTGCTTTGATGATGAAATTTATAACACTAATAGTAATCAAGCAACACAAAATATTCCTACAAATGATAATAGAAATTCCTTTTTTGCAAATAATGATATTTTTAATGATTTTAAAAATGACGAAAAAGTTGTAATTACTAGTGAAAAAGAAGACCAAATTCAAAATGTTACAATAAAAGAAGAACCAAAATTAGAAGTAGTTGTAATTGAATAAAAGGAAAATCCATATATTGTTAATAATACGGTTAATAGCAATGTTCAAGTTGAAGAAACAAGTGCAAAAATGTCTATAGAAAAGCAAAAAGAAGAAAGAGTAATAGAAACTAAAAATATTGAAGAAACTAAACCTACAATTTCCTTATCTTCAGTTTCTTATGAATTACCACCATTATATTTACTAAAAGAGGCTGTTGATAATGGGGCTAATGCTAGAAATGAAGAATATGCAAGAATGAAAGCTGATATTTTAACAAATAAAATGAAAGAGTTAAATGTCGATGCTCAAATTACTAATTATGTTGTTGGACCTTCAGTTACAAGATATGAAATAACATTAGCAGCTGGAGTTAGAGTTAATACATTTGTTAATTTACAAGAAGATTTTAAATTAGCTCTTGGAGTAAATTCTATTCGTATAGAAGCCCCAATTCCTGGTAAATCAGCAATTGGTATAGAAGTGCCTAATGCTTTTAGAGCAATGGTATCAATGAAAGAGATAATTAGTAATCTACCAAATAAAAAACAAAAATTATATGTTCCTGTAGGAAAAGATATTGGAGGTCAACCAATATCTGTTGGAATTTGTGATATGCCACATTGTCTTATCTCAGGAGCTACAAATTCAGGTAAATCAGTTTGTGCTAATTCAATCATTGTTTCACTTTTAATGAATTATAAGCCAAGTGAAGTAAGAATGATAATGGTCGATCCTAAAAGAGTAGAAATGCTATTTTATGTAGATATTCCTCATTTACTTTGCCCAATTATTACTGATTCAAATAAGGCATTGGTAGCTTTAGATAAACTTTGTAAACGTATGATGGAAAGATTTGATATGTTTGCCAAAGTTGGAGCTAAAAATATTGCTACATATAATGAAATGATGGTGGCAAATGATAAAGAAAAAATGCCATTTATTCTATTATTTGTTGATGAATTTGCAGAATTAATGCTTACTAAAAAAGCATCTATGGTAGAAGAAAGAATTCAAAAACTAGTTCAACTTGGTCGTGCCGCTGGAATTCATCTAGTTTTATGTACACAAAGACCCGATGTTAATGTTATCACAGGAACAATTAAATCAAATATACCATGTCGTATGACATTTAGATTATCATCTCTTGCCGACTCAAGAACAGTTATTGATGTTGGAGGAGCAGAAAAACTATTAAATAATGGAGATATGCTATTATTAACTCCTGATTATACAGGTCTTAGAAGGGTACAAGGTGTATATGTATCGGATAAAGAAATTTCTGATATTGTTGAATATTGTAAAAAACAATTACCACCACAATATGATCCAGAATTTGCTGATTTAAGAACGGAAGAAGAAATTGCTAAAGAAAGAAGCATGATTAATGATTTAGCAGGCCTTGCAAAAGAAAATAAGTCTTCATCAGATGATGCTTTATATGAGGATATAAAAGCATATGTCATAAGCGAAGGAAAAGCTAGTGGATCTTTAATTCAAAGAAAGTTTTCTTTAGGATATAATAAAGCTGCCAGAATGGTAGATAGACTTGAAGAAGAAGGTATTGTTGGCCCTGAAAATGGTAGTAAAGGGCGAGAAGTTTTAGTTAATAATAATGTAAAAAACATTGATGATAATGAAGTAGAAGAAGAAACAATTGATGAAGAAGAATAATGTTGCTTTTAAAATAATTACATAATATAATTGTTTTATAACAATTAATAATTCTCTTGTTTCATTTATTGCAAAAGGAGGATATTTATGAAAGGTATTGGAATTGATATTGTAAGTGTTTCACGTTTGTCAGCTAGTGTGGCAGATAAAATTTTATCTAAAAAAGAAATGGTAGAATTTAAAGGTTACATGAAATCAGATAAAGAAAGAGCTATGAATTTTTTAGGTGGAAGGCTTGCTTCTAAAGAAGCATATTTAAAGGCTATAGGCGTTGGAATATATCAAGGAGTTGCGCTAACAGAATTATCAATATATAAAGATGAAAATGGCGTGCCAAAGTTTAAAAATGTACCAAATGCTTTATTAACTTTATCACACGATGCAGGCGTTGCGGTTGCAGTAGTTGTTATTTTATAAATGGTGATTATTCACCATTTTATTAATTTAGGAGGAAAACATGGAACAATATAAAAAAATGTGTCAAGATATCTTGGAAAAAGGAAAATATAAAGATGATCGTACAAATACAGGAACAATTTCTTTATTTGGATATCAATGTAGATATAATTTAAACGATGGTTTCCCTTTACTTACAACAAAAAAAGTTTATTATAAAGGGGTACTTGCAGAACTATTATGGATGATATCTGGCTCTACAAATATAAGACCTCTTGTTTTACAAAATGTTAATATTTGGAATGAATGGCCATATGAAAAATATAAAGCATCTAAAGAATATAAAAATGAAACTATTCAAGAATTTATAAGCAAAATTAAAGAAAATGAAAAATTTGCTAATATTTGGGGCGATTTAGGTCCAGTATATGGACATCAATGGCGTGATTTTTTTGGTGTAGATCAAATAAAAGAACTTGAACATGAACTAAAAACAAATAAGTTTTCGAGAAGATTAATTTTATGTGCTTGGAATCCTGCACAACTTAAAGATATGGCTTTACCACCATGTCATGCTTTTGTTCAATTTTATGTCGATGCTGATGATAGATTATCATGTCAATTATATCAAAGAAGTGGAGATGTTTTTTTAGGAGTTCCATTTAATATAGCAAGTTATGCTACTTTAACAATGATGCTAGCAAAAGTATGTAATTTAAAACTTGGTGATTTTATTCATACTCTAGGGGATGCTCATATTTATAAAAATCATATTGAGCAAGTTAAATTACAACTTACAAGAGAATGTAGAAAATTACCAAAATTAAACATTTTAAAAGATAATGCAACATCAATAACAGATTTTAAATATGAAGACTTTTCTCTTGAAGATTACGAACCATGGCCAGCAATAAAAGGAGAAGTTGCTGTATGATATCAATAATTGTTGCAATTAGCCCTAATAATAGAGCTATAGGTAAAGATAATAAAATCCCTTGGCATATTAGTGAAGATTTCAAACATTTTAAAGAATATACTACTGGAAAGACAATCTTAATGGGAGATAATACATTTTATTCTATAGGAAAACCTTTACCAAATCGTAAAACTATAGTAGCTACTATTAAAGATTTTAAATATGATCATGAAGATGTTTCTGTAACACATGATTTATATAAAACTTTAGATTGTTATAAAAATTCAAATGAAGAATTAGTTGTTTGTGGTGGAGCGATGATATATAAATTATCATTACCATATGTAGATAAACTTGTTATTTCCGAACTAAAAAAAGAATATGATGGAGATACTTTTTTCCCAGAATTTAAAGAAAATTTCAAACTAATTTCTGTTGTAGAAAAAGAAGAGTTTTATATAAAAACTTATGTGAGGAATAAATAAATGATAAAATATATAATTGTTTGTTTAAGAGCTGTATTTCCTATAATTTTTGGTTGTATAAAATGCTCTTATATGGCACATCATAAAGATAAATATCCTCTCGAAATTCGTTATGCAAAAGCAAGAAAACTTGCAATTTATGTTAATAGATGTTTTCGTGCTCATTTAATAGTTGAAAATCAACAAATTGTTGATGATAATCATCAACATGGTCGTATTTATATATGTAATCATCAAACTGTTTTTGATATATTGGCAATGTTTGAATTATCTTCAAGACCAATAACTTTTATTTCTAAAAAAGAAAATAAAAAAGTTCCATTTTTAAATGTTGTTAGTAACTGTATTGATACATTATATATAGATAGAAATGATGTTAGACAATCAATAAAAATTTGTAAACAAGCTGGAGAACTTGCTTCAAAAGAAAATAGAGATATTGTTTTATTCCCTGAAGGAACAAGAAGTAAAGATGGAAGAGTACATGAATTTAGATCTGCCTTGCTATCTTTAGTTAGTAATAGTAAAGTTGAAGTTGTTATGGTCTGTCTTTATAATTCAAAAGGACCTTTAAAGTTTAGATTTATTAAGTATCCAAAAGAATATGTTAAAGTAAAAGTATTTGAACCATTATCGTATGAATATTTTCTTGAAAATAAAAAAACTTTTGCTGAATATACACGCAATGCTATTCAAGACCAATATGATTTATATGATAAAGAAAGGAAAAAATAAATATGAATATTATTGATATTATTTTAAAAAAATCTAATAAAGAAGTATTATCTAGAGAAGAAATAGAATATTTTGTAACTAATTATACAAATGGTACAATCAAAGATTATCAAATGTCATCTTTATTAATGGCAATAAAATTAAATGGTATGACAGATGATGAAACTGTAGATTTAACAAGAGCTATGCTTTATAGTGGTGATGTAAATGATTTATCTTCTTTAAACGGGATTACTGTTGATAAACATTCAACTGGTGGTGTTGGCGATAAAACTACTATCGTATTAGCTCCACTTGTTGCATCTTGTGGTCTTATAATGGCTAAAATGTCTGGAAGAGGATTAGGTCATACAGGGGGAACAATAGATAAACTTGAATCAATTCCTGGTTTTAATACTTCATTAACTCCAAAACAATTTTTTAATCAAGTAAAAAAAATTGGTCTTGCCGTTGTTGGACAAACTAGTGAACTTGTACCAGCTGATAAAAAAATGTATGCTTTAAGAGATGTTACAGGTACTGTTGATTCAATGCCTTTAATTTGTTCTTCAATAGTTTCTAAAAAACTTGCAAGTGGTGCTTCAATAATTGAACTTGATGTTAAATATGGTGATGGTGCTTTTATGAAAAGTAAAGAAAAAGCAACAGAACTTGCTAACTTAATGATTTATGTTGGTAAAAAACTTGGGAGAAGCATCAAAGCAGTTATTTCTTCGATGGATGAACCTTTAGGAAATGCTATTGGTAATTCCTTAGAAGTTATTGAAAGTATTGAAACTTTAAAAGGAAAAGGACCAAAGGATTTAACAGATTTATGTCTTCATATTTGTAGTGAATTTTTATTAGAAGCTAAATTTTTCGATACATATGAAAAAGCTCATACTTTTGCTAGTGAAAAATTATATAATGGAGATGCTTTAGTAAAGTTTAAAGAATTTGTTGCCGCTCAAGGTGGAAATCCTTTAGTGGTAGATGATTATAAATTATTTAAACAACCAAAATACACATATGAAATTTTATCTAATAAAGAAGGAACAATCAAATGTGTTAAGGCTTTAGCAATAGGACATGCTAGTATGTTACTTGGCGGAGGAAGAGCAAGTAAAGAAGATGTAATTGATATGTCGGCAGGTATTGTTCTTGCTCATAAAGATGGTGCAAGTGTTAAAGTAAATGATTTACTATGTACTTGTTATTCAGATAAACCATTAACTGATGAAATTAAAAATATGATATTAAACGCTTTTGAATTTTAATTATGAAAATAAAAAAGGATAAAGAAAATACAATAAAGTCAATTTTATTGATAATTGTATGTTGGATAATATATGTTTCGACATATATTGGAAAACTTGGCTATACAGCTAATATTATTCAAATTGAAAAGTTTTTTTCTATATCTCATGCTTCTGCTGGCTTAGTTAGTACAATTTTTTTCTTTTCATATGGCATTGGCCAAGTATTTAATGGAATATTTTCTAAAAAGTTAAATATCAAATATACAATTTTTGTATGTTTATTAGTTTCTGCTTGTTGTAATTTATGTGTTGGAATTACAACATCATTTAATATTATAAAAATTATTTGGTTAATTAATGGAATCTGCCTATCAACATGTTGGCCTTTATTAATAAGAGTTTTATCTACAAATTTAGATGAAAAATATTTTCCTAAAGCTGTAATTATAATGGGAACAACAGTAGCTTGTGGAACAATATTGGTTTACGGATTAAGTGCTTTATTTGTTTATCTTGGAAATTTTAAACTAATTTTTTATTTAGCCACAATTTTATTACCAATAATTGCTTGTATATGGTTTATTTCTTTTAATAAACTTATAAATAATGTTACAGCTAAAGAAGAAGTAAAAATAAATTCTATAAAATCTAAAAAGGAATCCAATCTTTTTATTTATACAATTGCTATTTTTGTTGTATTTGCTATAATTACTAATCTTATAAAAGATGGAATTACAACATGGATGCCATTAATTATTAAAGAAAAATATAATATTTCTGATTCAAATAGTATTTTACTAACATTAGTTTTACCAATTATTTCAATTTTTGGAACTTATTTTGCCGTAATGCTTAATAAACATATAAAAAATTTTGTTTTTATAATGTCAATTAATTATTTTTTAACAACAATTTTATTATTAAATGTAATAATTTTTAAACAATTAAGTTTATTATTTTTAATAATAATTCTATCTTTAATTTCACTTTTTATGTCTTCAGTTAATAATGTAGTAACTTCAATGGCTCCAATATATTGGAAAGATAGAGTCAATTCAGGAATGTTTGCTGGCATTATGAATGGATGTTGTTATCTTGGTAGTATGCTTAGTTCCTATTTTTTAGGATATATAGCTGATAGATATAACTTTAATATGGTATTTGTAGTGTTAATATTGGCTTGTGTGCTTGTTATTATGTTATCTACTATATATTTAATACTAAATATTATTAATAGAAAAAAAGCAATTTTGCATTAAATGTTGTTTGTTATTGCAATTAGAGGGTTTATTGGAAAATAATTTGTTATATGATATAATTTTATCATAATTAATAGGAGATATTAAAAATGGGTACTGGTATAAAATTAAAGCCATCATTTGCTATGGACTCTATAGCATTAATTGATATATTGTCAAGTGATTATAATAATATTTTTTCACCAAAAGAAATGATAAAAGAATATCAAAAAATAAAGAAATTATTAAAAAATGAACTTGAGCCTTTAAGTATTGATTATAAAATATTATGTAAATTATTAGCTTATTATTTAACAAAAGAGCAACTATCAACATATACTCTTGATGATTTAATTAAAACTTTTGAAAATATAGAGACAGTTATTGAAGTAGTTAGTAAAAAAATAGAAAATATTATTGAAGAAAAAAATGAATTTGCATGTATCTTTAATATGTTAAGAAATGGGTTTGAAGAAGCAATAGTTAATAATCTTAAAGCCTTAAAGAAAATAAATTTTGAAAGTTATTATGCTAAAAACATTTTACCTTTAATTGAAACATATATTAAAGATTATGAAGACACTATTCAAGAAAAACAAATAAGCGACACATTTAAAATGATTAAACAAATCAAAAATGTTGATAATATAGAAAGTTTTACTATATATATTTCATTTTTTATAAATTCACAAAAATTATCTTCTTTAAATAATATATATGTTTTAAATTATTTTGAAAATATGAATGTAAACTATTTAATACAAATGATCATTTATGATTGTTTAAATGGATTTTTAAGCCAAAAAGTTATTAAGCAATATCTAAGTTATGTAAAGAAAAATCCATATTTAAAAGAATGTTATAATGAAATGATCACTAAAAAATATTATCTTAGTAAAGATGATGAATTAAATCAAGCAATACAATATTATGCAATTGAAAAATTATGCAATGTTAGTCATGAAGAAATAGTACAAACATTAAAAGTATTGTTTATGAAGAAAAATCCAATGGCAATGTTAATTTTTGAAAAATTATGTAAAGAAGGTTTAAATACAAGTTATGAGATTTATTTGCAAAACTTATTTACAAATGATAAATTACTTCCAAATGATTTAGAAAGTTTTATCGATGAATTATAAAAAAAGCTCAAAAAAATTGAGCTTTTTTTCATAATGTTATTTTCTTTGAAAATTCATTATATTCATTAATTCTATTTTCATTTCCAATTGTATATTTAGCTGAGTTTTTAGCAACTTTTTTAAATAAATCACTAAATGAACGTAAATCATCTAAAGTAGTTGTTAATATTTCTTTCTTCTTTTGTCTTCTAAGTTTATTAGATATTTTATTTAAATAACATAAATCTGCATCATTTATTAGATAATTTGTGGATCCTACAGGATCATAGTTTCCTACACAACCAATTATATATGTTTTTAAATCATCATCATCTAATTGAAGTTTTTCAATATATTTGTAAATATTTTCAAAAGCATTATATGTATTTTTAACATTAGGGTCACGATAAGAACTAAGAATTAAATCATTGTTATTATATAAAGAGATATTTGCTCCATATGCGCCACCTTTAACTCTAATTTTATTCCATAAATAATCATAACGTAGAATATGATTTAATACCGCAAAATGACCATTAACTTTATATCCAAAATCAGTTATATTTACGCCCATAGAGTCAAAGTTAATTTGTGAAGGTATAATTAATGCTTTATTTTCTTTATTAATTATCTTAGCATTTAATTTCTTTCTATTTTGTTTTGTGTTTAAATGTAATTTATTTACTTCTTCTTCTAGAAGTTCCATAATACTTTCATCACCAGATATAGATATAATTAAGTTATTTTTATTAAATAATGTTTTTAATACATTTTTAAGTTTGTCTACTAATGCTTCAAAGTTGTCATTACTATTTAATTGTTTGATGAAGCAATAATAATTATATCCACTTTGCATAGAATTAATTGCTCCAAGTTTTGAGCAGGAGGCTCTTGTTTCATTAATTACTGCACTTGGACTAATCATTAAAGAATTCTTAATACCATTTTCTAATTGTAGTAATACGGTTTTGATTCTTTTAATATCAAAAATAGTGTTATCAACTATTTCATTAATTATTTTTGAAATGTAATTAATATTTTCTTTTAACGCTGAACAAGAAATTATAAATTTTGCATCACATTTAATCTTATCGTTACTATAAAAACTATTTGAAAAATATAAATCACCAAGATATGTCTTGATATAACTAATAAGATTTGTAGATGTATAATTTTTAGTGTCTAATTCTATTAATAGTGCTGATAGAATTTTTATATATGGTAAATCTTGAAGACTTATTGTTGCAGCATCAAAGTACATTTTTAAATAGCCAATGCCATTAGTTTGTAAATTATGATATAAGTACTTAGTTTTATCCTTTTGTATTTTTTTTGTAGGGATAGTAGGAACAAAGTAATGAATTTGATTAAGTTTTAAAGATGGAAGACATGCTAATTCTTCTTTAGTATCAATATGAGATTGATATTTGTTCAATCTTTTATTTTCTTGGATTAATTCTTTTAATTGTTCATCACTCATTGAATTTTTAATGTTGGCTAATTTTTCTTTTAATTTCTTTTCATTTTCTTCTTGTAAAGTTTTACTTGGAAGTAAAGTGACAAGTGTATAATGGTTACTATTTAAGAAATATTTTTCTATTAACTTTTCAAAATAGCCATTATTAATTTCTTTTTTATAGAAATCGAAATATTTTTGATATTCAAGATAATCTTCAAAAGGAATGTTATAGTTAAAACACTGCATTAGTGAAAAGGTCATATATAGACCTTTAGGGTCATTTCCACTATCCATTTCCTTGTTTTTAAATTCTGCATTATTAATTGTGGCAAGTAAAGCTTTCTTATCAAGCCCATTTTTAACAATTTGTTTACAAGTGTTAATAAATATTTCATAAAATTTTTCTTTTTTATCGATATTTGATTTTTTTAATAAAATATTAAATGTTGGTAGTATTGCACCATCGTTAATATAGGAGGATACATCTTGTCCAAGATTAGCATCTAATAAGGCTTTTTTTAAATAAGAATCATTAGATTCCATTAACACTTCATTAATTATTTGTAAGGCTTTAAGTTCTAAAGCGTTTTCATATTTGCATAAAGCAAAAGAAAGAGCAAAATAAGTGTTATCTTTTTCACTATCGTTTTTATCTATTGGATAATATTTACAAGCATCAAGATTAATAATAGGATTAATTTCTTTTATTGTTATTTTTTCTACATTGCCATCATATTTTGATAGATATTCTTCGTCAAAAAATTTAAGTTTTTTAACAATATCCATTTTTCCATACAAATAAATTAGTCCATTGCTTGGATGATAATGCTTTTTATAAAATTCTTGATAGTAATTGTAGGTAAGTGTAGGAATAACTTCAGGATCACCTCCTGAATTATATTCATAATTACTTCCTTTATAAATTTGTTCATTAGCAAAATACATTAACTTACTATTTACAGTGGCAGTAGCCCCTTTCATTTCATTATAAACAACACCTTTTATTGCTAATGGATCATTTAAATCATTTAATTCATAATGCCATCCTTCTTGTAAAAATGGTTTATTATCAATAATTGATAATGGAGCAAGGCAAGCATCCATATAAACGGATACTAAGTTATCGAAATCATCATCATTTAATGAAGCAACAGGATACATAGTAAAATCATCAGCAGTGAAAGCGTTTAAAAATGTAGCCATTGATCCTTTGATTAGATTTACAAAAGGCTCTTTTAGTGGATATTTTTTAGAGCCACAAAGAACAGAATGTTCAATAATATGAGCAATACCTGTAGAGTTTTCTGGAATAGTTTTAAATCCATAAGCAAAGCATTTATTGTTATCATCATTTTCAAGATAAACTAAAGTTGCTTTTGATTTTTGATGTAAAAATACATACATTGTTGAATCAATATCTTTAATTTGCTTGATTTCTAATAGTTTAAAATTATTTATAATATCATTAACTTTCATAATAGGATCCTTTCTAAATGATAATAAAATTATAACATGGAACATTTTAAATTTAAATGAATATAATAAAATAGTAAGATAACTAATTCATATTTTATTTGAATTATGCATAGTTATTTTATAAAGGATGAGAAAATGTTTGGTAAAATAATAACTGCAGTGGTAACTCCTTTTGATGAGAGTAAAAAAATTGATTTTGAAAGTTTTAAAAAATTATTAAATCATTTAGTTAAAACTCATACAGATACAGTTTTAATTGCTGGAACTACTGGTGAGGCACCAACTTTAACAATTAATGAAAAAATAAGATTGGTATGTTTTGCAAAAGAAATACTTCCAAGTAATGTAAAAGTAATGGTTGGCCTTGGAACAAATAATACTTTAACAACTTTAAAAGATATTAAGCGGTTTAATAAGATTAATGTAGATGGTTATTTGATAACTACCCCTTATTATAATAGACCATCACAAGAAGGATTATACCAACATTTTAAAGCTTGTGATGCTATTGCAACAAAACCTATTATTATTTATAATGTTTTATCAAGATGTGGTGTTGAGGTTAATTTTAAAACAATAATAAGATTATACCATGATTGTAATCATATTGTAGGTTTAAAACATGCTTCGAGTAATATATCATTAATTTGTGCATTAAAAAAAGAATTACCAAATTTTTTAATTTATGGTGGAGAAGATCGTTATATATTAGATGTTTTAAAAAATAATGGTGATGGGATAGTATCTGTTATCACGAATTATTATGGTAATGAAGTATATGAATTAATTAATGACTTTGAAAATGGTTTTGACAATTTGACATTATATGAATATTTGCAAATGATTTCTGAAATTGTCTTTATAGAATCATCACCATCTCCTATAAAATATATCCTATATAAAAACAATTTAATTTTAAACTATTTAAGATTACCACTTGTTCCTCTTTCTAGCCCATTTAAACAATTAATAGACAATGTATTATGTTAAAAAAGTAAAGGACGATTTTCATATCGTCCTTAATTATTTTCTTTACTATCTAAATAATTAACTGCCATAATAGCACTTATTGCGCCATCTGAACAAGCAGTAGTAACTTGTCTTACTTTTTTTACTCTACAATCACCAATAGCAAACAATCCAGGAGTCATAGTTTCCATTTGTTCATTGGCAATAATATAGCCATTTTTATCAAGTTCTACAACATTAGTAAAGTCTTCGTTGTTAGGAACTTGGCCGATTGCTATAAAGCAACCATTTACTTTTATAGTTAATTTTTCTTCTGTTTGAGTATTTATAAATTCTAATCCTTTTAAGATTTCATCATAAATAAACTTTTTTAAAGAAATATTTTTTATAATTTCAATGTTTTCTCTTTCTTTAACTCTTTTAACTAGAATATCATCAGCAAAGAATCGATCAAATAGCATACATAGATAAACTTTATTGCAAGTATTTGCAAGAAGTAAAGCATATTGTAAAGCAGTATTAGCATCACCAATAATTGCAACATCTTGATTTTTAAAGAAGGCCCCATCACAAACGGCACAATAGGAAAGACCTTTTCCAATTAATTGTTCTTCACCGGCAATATTAATTTTTCTATGTTTTACACCTGTGGCAATAATAACAGATTTTGCTTCATATTTTCCAAAATCACCTTCAATATAGAAAATATCATCTTCTTTTTTTATGTGATGAATAGTATCTACATCAAAATCTACTCCTAAGTTTGTAATTTGTTCAAATAAATTTGCCGCTAATTCTTCACCAGATATTTCTTTAATTGAAGGATAATTTTCAACTTTTGGTGAGGTAGCAATTTGACCACCAAATGATTCTTTTTCTAATATTAGTACTTTTTTTCCACTTCTTAAAGCATATAGAGCAGCACTCATTCCTGCTACTCCACCGCCTATAATTAATACATCAATCATGATTAGTTAATGCTTTCTATGAATTTTTTAATGTCACTAACATTTTCAAAACGATCATAAGAAGAGCCATTTGGAACTAATAGAGTTGGTGCTTTTTTAATTTGATATTTATAAGTTAAATCTTTTTCTTCTTCAGCATCAATAACTGTATAAGAAATATGAGCTTTATCTAATAACATTTTTGCCATTTTACAATTTGGACATGTTTTTGTAGTGAAAATTAAAATTCCTTCATTTTTATTTTCACAAGAGCATGTTTTTTCTTTAGCATTTTCTTCTACATGTTCTGTATGTGCTTTCTTTTTTAAAATAGAAGTATCAATATTATATGTTTTTCTTTCTTTGAATTCTTCAGCTTTACCATCATTCCAGTTTTGTACAGGACGATAGTAGCCAGTAATTCTACTATAAACTTCAGTTTTAGCCCCACAAATTGGACAAACATATTGTTCACCAGCTAAGTATCCATGAGCTTGACATACTGAATATGTTGGTGAAATTGTATAATAAGGTAATTTATAATTTTCAGCAATTTTTCTTACAAGATTTGCACAAGCTTTCCAAGAAGGTAATTTTTGACCTAAGAAAGCATGGAATACAGTTCCTGAAGTATATAAAGTTTGTAATTCATCTTGAACATCTAAAGCTGTAAATATATCATCAGTATATCCTACAGGTAGATGAGAACTATTAGTGTAGTATGGAGTTTTAGATGCATCAGAAGCAGTAATGATATCTGGATAATTTTTCTTATCATGTTTAGCTAATCTAAATGCAGTTGATTCAGCTGGAGTGGCTTCAAGGTTATATAAATCACCATATTCTTCTTGATAATCAGATAATTTATTACGCATAAAGTTTAAAACATCTTTAGCAAATTCTTGGGCTTCTTTGTGTGTTAAATCGCATTTTAACCAAGAAGCATTTAAGCAAGCTTCATTCATACCAACTAGGCCGATTGTTGAAAAGTGGTTTGCAAAAGTGCCAAGATATCTTTTTGTATATGGATATAATCCAGCTTCTAATAATTTAGTAATTACATTTCTTTTAATTTTTAAAGATCTTGCAGATATATCCATCATTTTAGTAAGTCTTGCATAGAATTCATCTTTATTTTTAGAAAGATAAGCTATTTTTGGTAAATTAATAGTAACTACACCAACTGAGCCTGTAGATTCACCACTTCCAAAAAATCCTCCTGATTTCTTTCTAAGTTCACGTAAATCTAGTCTTAAACGACAGCACATTGAACGTACATCACTAGGTTCCATATCACTATTTATATAGTTAGAGAAATATGGTGTACCATATTTAGCTGTCATTTCAAACAATAATCTATTATTTTCTGTATCTGACCAATCAAAATTCTTAGTAATTGAATATGTTGGAATTGGATATTGGAATCCACGACCGTTAGCATCACCTTCAATCATAATTTCAATGAAGGCTTTATTTATCATCGCCATTTCTTCAATACAATCTTTATATTTGAAGTTTTGTTCAACTCCACCAACAATAGCATTTAATTCTGCTAAGTCGTTTGGAACAGTCCAGTCTAATGTAATATTAGTAAATGGAGCTTGTGTTCCCCAACGAGAAGGAGTATTAACACCATAGACAAATGATTGAATACATTGTTTTACTTCTTTATATGTTAAATGATCTTTTTTAACAAATGGAGCAAGATATGTATCAAATGAAGAGAAAGCTTGAGCTCCTGCCCATTCATTTTGCATTATTCCTAAAAAGTTTGTCATTTGGTTACATAAAGTTGAAAGATGAGAAGCAGGTGAAGAAGTGATTTTTCCAGGAATACCCCCTAATCCTTCAACTATTAGTTGCTTTAAAGACCATCCTGCACAATATCCAGTAAGCATAGATAAATCGTGAATATGGATATCTGCATTTCTATGAGCTTGAGCAATTTCTGAATCATAGATTTCAGATAGCCAATAATTAGCTGTAATGGCTCCTGAATTTGATAAAATAAGTCCACCTACAGAATAAGTAACAGTAGAATTTTCTTTAACTCTCCAGTCATTTATTTGTAAATAATTATTTACAGTAGATTTATAGTCAAGTAATGTCTCTTTAGCATTACGAATATTTTCATGTTGTTTACGATATAAGATATAAGATTTTGCTACATCAATAAAGCTTGCTTGAATTAAAACAATTTCAACTGCATCTTGAATATCTTCTACAGCAATTGTATTTTTTACTATTTTATCTTCAAAAGTAGCTGTTACTCTTAAAGATAATAGTTGAATCATTTCACTTGCATAATTTCTTCCTACAGAAATAAAGGCTTTTTCTATGGCCCTTTCTATTTTATGAATATCAAAGTCAACAACACTACCATCTCTTTTTGTTACATTAAACATAGTTAATCCTCCCTAAAATTAATTTTTGTTTTTATGTTCTTGTATTATAGCAAAAAATACAAAAAAATTTTGTGACATTTTTCACTATTTTTATTGACATATTTATATCAGTTAGTTTTGAATGTATAGCTGATAACACGTCTAGATTTATTATACATACTTTGCCAATAAAAGTGTATATAATTTTCATAAAATTTATAAATAAAATGTTTAAAAAAAAAGACTTGCAAAATTTGTTTTACAAGCCTTCTTAATATTTTAAGTAATGTCTTTTATATCAATATTATAATTATCATGAATGTCGTTAATAATTCTTTGTTTAATTAAAAAAGCAATCTCTTTTCTACTTAAATCTTTATATTGATTATAAGTTATTGGTTCTAAAAAATTAACATAACAAGTAACTTTCTTTAAAGAATTTTTTCCATATACTTTATAAGTGTCTACTAATGAAATTGGAACGATAGGACATTTACTGTCATTTAAAAAACTCATACAACCGGTATTGAAATTTTTAATTTCATCAACTTCTTTACCACGCCATTCACCTTCTGGGAAAATAAGATAATGTGATCCATTTTTAATTTCTTTACCTATTTGAATAAATGTATTAACACTTTCACGTGGTTTATTCATATTTAATCTTTTAGAATTTGTAAGTTCTATTAATTGATTTAACATTGGTGCATGTGATCTTTCATCTTTAATAACAATAGATAAAGGATTACTATGAGCATTAATTACTGCTAAAGCATCAAATTTACTTTGATGATTAGGGTACATAACATATCCTTGGTCTTTAGGAAGATTTTCTTCCCCTTTTGTTATAACTTTAACCCTACTTAATTTTGCTATTTTAATTACTACATGACGACAATAATCATACTTAAAATTTTCATCAAGAGTATCTTTAATTCTTGTATAATGAATCAATTTTATTAAAAAGACACTTGCCGTTATGAGATGACAAAATATTACAACAAAAAATCTAAGCATTATATTCCTTATTTAGAGAAAACTTCATATCTTGTTACACCAAGAATAGTTTCTCCATCAACTTGTAAAGATGTAGGACGATCAAATTCTACTAAAATATGGTGACCTTTGTTAATATCAATCATTTCAGTGTGTTTAATATGTTCACCTTTGAAAATTGAAGGAAATACCATCAATGTTTTTAATTTTCCAGCTTTATGCATAACAACATTTGTTACATAGTTATCTTTGTCATGTCTATCTTGATTTGGAGCTACCATCATACCTCCACCATAATATTTGCCTTTCATGGTTGGAGCAAGCCATACGCCTTTATAATGCTTTACTTGTCCATCAATAGTAATTGTAGCATTTGGTCTTTTATAGTGGAACAATAAGCCTTTAATAGCAATGGCTGTATAATTAATTGGCTTATTAGATTTTGCTTTTAATTTATCGCCAACTTCACAACAATAACCATCAATACCATACCCTATTCCATTAATGAAATAATATTTTTTTTCATTAACAATTACATAGGGTAAATTTTTGATGTATCCATTTAAACAAATTTTATTTTCCTTTATTTCATTTTTAATATCATTTATAAAATCATTGCCTGTTCCTGATGAATAATAGTACACTTTACAAGGAAGTTCTCTATTATTTAACTTATTAATAAAATGATTTAAAGTTCCATCACCACCAATTAAAACAATCTCATCATTATTGGTAATTTTATTTAATGTGTCTTCATATTTTTTTTCATCAAATACATCTATTAATTGATAGTAGCTTCCATAATTAGCTAAAATTTCTTTAATCTTTGAATTGTTTTGTCCATTATTGGATTTATTATTTACAAAAATAAAATTCATAGTTATTCTCCTTTTGTTAATACAATTTTATTATACAATATTTTTTATAAATAAAAAATATTAATTTTTGCTAACATGTTAATAAACAGTAATTTCTTTTTGATTTTTTAAATATTTAACAATTATGTCAACAGAATATGTTTCAATTGTTGCTAAAATATTTTCTTCTTTAAATGATGGAAAATAGTCATACGCACGTTTATAATTTTTATGAAATAGAACATAATCTATACAAGCAATAGTATAATATTTATTATCTTCAAAAGTAATATTATCTTTTGTATAACAATAATTATATTGCAATTCATTATTGATATCTATTCCCTTAATATTTTTGGCTATAATTGTATAATTTGTAAAAGGAAAAGCATTAAAAATATCTTCATATGTTAAACTTCCAGTAGCAAGACTTGAACGTGAACCATTATTCATAACAATGTCAACATCATATTGTTCCATTAAATCACTATATGTTTCATATGTGGCTTTAGCAAGCAAAGTACCAGCTTTACTTTTTGGAATAGAGGAATATGTGCTTGAATAGTTTATTTTGCCAATTGTTTCTTTTATAATTTCCTTATAATTATCATCAAGATATTTATCAATTATTTTATCAATATTAGGATTACTATCATAAGATGACATTTGATACTTTCCAAGATCACCTTCAGATAATGTAGTTGTAACATTTCCATTTTCATAAGTTAATTGAATATGTCCAATTTGTTTTCCATGTGCTCCTGCTTGAATAAAAGCAACACCATTATATTTATATTCTTCAACACTATGCGTATGGCCATTGAAAACAGCATCAACATATCTTTTATTTGATTTTGGACTTATTTTTGTTACTTCTTCTGGATCAGAAGAGTCATAATTTGCATGGTTTTCCCAAACTATAATTTCACATCCTTGGTCAATACGCAATTTATCAGATAAATTTTGAACAATTTTAGTTGTTTCCATAAATGATAAATTCTTCCAATTTGAAGAAGTAATTGAAGTGTTTTGTGTGGAACCAATAGTTCCAATTATACCGATTTTTATTCCTTTTCTTTCAATAATTTTATACTCTTCTCCAAGAGAAGCTTTTTTTGTATAAGCGGGATATTCATATAAATTTGCACATAAAAAGCGACAGTTTTCAACTAATTCTTGATTTTCAAATATTTGGTTTACACCCCAATCGAATTCATGATTTCCTAGAGTCATTGTTTCACAATTCATAGCTTCCATGCATTCAGTTAATAATTTTCCTTTATTATAAGATGATGAATATGTATCTTGCCATAAATCACCGTTATTTAAAAATACAAAGCCATCTTCATTATTATTTTTTAGTTCATTTAAATATGTAGATAATTTAGAAATTCCAGGTTCACCATTCATTAAATTTTCTTTAATTCTTCCATGAAAATCATTAATTGAATAAAAATCTAATACTTTTGGAAAATCATCTTCATTATTAGAACTTTCAACATTACTAGAACTTTCAACATTACTAGAACTTTCAACATTACTAGAACTTTCAACATTACTAGAACTTTCAACATTACTAGAACTTTCAATGTTGCTAGAACTTTCAATGTTACTAGAACTTTCAACATGACTAGAACTTTCACTTGTTTGTGTAATAGAACAACTAACTATTGATAGAGCAAATAAATTTAATGTTAATAATAATTTTCTTTTCAAAATAAACACCTCTATTTCCTAAATATTTTACATGTTTTACAAAAAAAAGGCAAATAAATGCCTTTTAAATTATATTAGTTTTTATTATATAGCCTTTTTGCATAACTAATAGGTTCTTCAGTAACATCAATGCCTAATTTTTTAAATGTATTCATATCAGATTCTGGAAGAATAATTGAAGAGTGAGCTTGAGCACCTTTTAATTTTGGAAGTTGTTTAAGTGCAAGTTCACAAAGTGAATTAGTTGGGGCTTGAATTGCTAAAGATATTAAAACTTCTTCTGCATGAAGTTTTGGATTATGATTTTTTAAATCTTCTACTTTTAATTTTAAAATAGGATCGATAACAGATGGTGAAATTAAAGGAATACTATCATCAATTTTTGCAAGTTTTTTTAATACATTAATAAGCAATGCAGAAGAAGATCTAAATAGTGATGAATTTTTACCAGTAACAATTTTTCCATCATTTAGTTCTATTGCCATACAAGGAACATGCTCTTTTTCCGCTTTCATCAAACATGCCTTAACACATTTCCTATCAGCAGTAGAAATTCCAAGTTGGTTCATTAACATTTCTTCTTTTTCAACACATTTATCATCAAACTTACCATAATAATTAAATTTTAATGCTTGATAATATCTTCTAATTATTTCATCTTTACTAGCTTTACAAGCAACATCATCATTTTTTATAGCATATCCTGCCATATTAACTCCCATATCTGTAGGAGAGTTATATGGACTTTCTCCATAAATCTTTTCAAAAATTGCTTTTAGTAAGGGAAAAACTTCTACATCGCGATTATAATTTATAGCCATTTTTCCATAATGTTCTAAATGATATGGATCAATCATATTTACATCATTTAAGTCTACAGTAGCAGCTTCATATGCTAAATTTACAGGATGCTTTAATGGTAAATTCCAAATAGGGAATGTTTCATATTTTGCATATCCTGTTCTAATTCCTTTTTTATTATCATGATATAATTGTGAAAGACAAGTTGCCATTTTTCCACTTCCTGGACCTGGAGCAGTGACAACGACAAATGGTCTGGTTGTTTCAATATATTCATTTTTACCAAGACCATCTTCAGATACAATTAGAGGAATATTTTGTGGATATCCATTTATTTTATAATGCTTATAAGTTGCAATATCATTATTTTTTAATTTTTTAATAAAATTTTCAATAATACTTGATTCATTATAAAAAGAAAATACGACACTACTAACATATAATCCTGCTTCTTTAAAAGCATCAATTAGTCTTTCTACTTCGGCTTGATAGGTAATTCCACTATCGCCTCTTACTTTATTTGATTGGATATCTTCAGAATTAACTACAATAACAATTTCAGCTTTGTCTTTAATGCCAAGTAACATAGAAAGCTTACTATCAGGTTTAAAACCTGGTAATACTCTTGAAGCATGATAGTCATCAAAAAGTTTGCCTCCGAATTCAATATAAAGTTTTTCACCAAAATATTCTGTCCTTTTTTTTATTTCTTGACGTTGAATTTTTAAATAATAATCATTATCAAAAGCTAACTTTTTCATTTTTCTACTCCTTACAAACAATGAAATCATTATAACTTATTTCTAAGTAAATAAAAATAATAAAATTAAAATAAAAAAATATTTATTATCAATTTAAATAAAAAAACTATCTGTAGATAGTTTAGTTTAATTTATCTTCTTTCTTTTTCATTCCAGCCCATAGGATAATTGCTATTTGCATTGGAATTCCTAAGAAAAATATTGGCCATAGATTAGCAAAAATGGAATCATAATATATAAATTGAATATACAAAGCTGTAAGTAATGACCAAGTAAGCAATGAGACAATAAAGAAAGTATAAATCTTTTTGCCCCAAATTGAATTAAAAATGATAAGTAATATAGAAGATGCTGGGACAGCCCATAAAAAAATCGGATAATAATTAATTACATTGTTTTTTAAAGTAAAAAAACGAATGGCAAGAAAAATAAATGTTGCGATGAACCAAACAAGACTAACTGAAAGAAAGGTAATAATAAATTGGTTTGTTTTATTAATTCTAATATTTTTTCCTTCCTTATCAATTATGTCGCTGATGTCTTCTTTTACAATATCATTAAGCGTAATATTATAAAGATTACAAATTTCTAATAAAACTTCAATATCTGGCAAAGCTTCTCCATGTTCCCATTTTGAAATAGCCTTATCAGAATAGTTGAGTTTTTTTGCTAATTCATTTTGCGTTAAATTATTTACTTTTCTAAGTTCAGCTAAATTTTTAGCTATACATTCTTTCTTTCCCATACATAAAAAGTCTAGCACAATTTAAAGAAAAAAACCACTTTTTTATATTTTTATTATGATGAAATACTTTTCTTGTATTGACTTGGAGTCATATTTGTATACTTTTTAAAAGTATTTGTAAAATGTGAAGGAGTGTCAAAACATAATGATTCAAAAATTTGAGAAAAGGAAAAGCCATTTATAATTAATTTTTTTGCTTCTTCAATTTTCAAATTAAGATAGTAATCAATTATGGAAACATTCATAGCTTTTTTAAAATGTGTACAAACATAAGTTTTACAATATCTAGTTTCTTTACATACATCTTCTATGGTTACTTTTCTATATAAACTATTATTTAAAAAGTTTATTACTTTTTCTTCAAAAGATAAATTTTCATTAGTCTTTGGAAGGAAAACAATAGTCGGACGATAGGACATTGCATCTTTCCTTAAAAGTTTGATTAAAAATATTTCTAAATAATTTTTTATCATTTGTTCACCGCCAACAAGAGGATGTTCTAATAATTGTAATTGATTTAAATTAGGATTGAATTTTGGTAAATTAAAAGTGCTTTTAGCTTCCTTAATGATATTTGATAAAAGATTAATACTACTATTATCAAGTTGGATCTTTTTGCTTTTAAAATAATTCATACAAGGAGAATTGCATACAAAACTAATTATAAATAAATTAGCATCTTTTTCACATTTTAAAGAATGAAAAAGATTAGGAGATATGAATAAAATTTCTCCAGCATTTAAAATAATCTTTTTATTTTCTATATGATAGGTGATTTGATTTTTATCTACATAGGCTATCTCCCAAAAATTATGTTTTTCCCCATTAAAAGAATATTTTTTTATAAGTTCTTGATAATGAATAGTAACAATTTTTTTGATCATTAAAAGGTTATTCAGTTTATACTCATAATAGTTTCTATTTTCCATATTAATATGATAAATCATAATTAGCAAAATTGCAAATATAAACACAAATATTTTATGAACGATTTTACAAAAAACGTGAAAGATATTGTCTTGCTTAACTTAGTAATTAGTATATAGTAATAGAGAAAGGAATAATAATAATTTGATTTATGGATAATACTTTATATAGAATCGTAAGACAATTTAAAGTCGATGGAAATGTTTTAGAAATAAAACCATACGGAAACGGACATATCAATATCACTTTTTTAGTAATAACAGACAAAAAAAGATACATCTTACAAAAAATTAATCAAACACTATTTAAAGATGTTTCTAAATTAATGAATAACATTTATTTAGTAACAACACACATTAAAGAAAATTTTCCCAATAAGCAAACTTTAACTATTATAAAAACAAAAGATGAAAAAATTTTTTTACAAGATGTTTCAGGTGATTATCGTGTTTATGAATTTATTGAAAATACTGTTTGCTTGCAAATAGTTTCTAATGAAAATGAATTTTATGAAAGTGCTTGTGCATTTGGTGAATTTGCAAATATGTTAGCAACATTTGATGCTAAAAAACTTTATGAAATATTACCAAATTTTCATAATACGAAATCACGTTTTCATGATTTCACAAAGGCTGTAAATGATGATATTTCTAAAAGAAAAAATAATGTATTAAAAGAAATTGAATTTGTTAATCAAAGAAAAGACTATTGTAATAAAATTGTTTCTTTACTTGAAAACAAACAAATACCTTTAAGAGTTACACATAATGATACTAAACTTAATAATGTTTTACTTGATGAAAAAAACTTTAAAGGAGTTGCAGTAATTGATTTAGATACAGTAATGCCTGGATCAATTTGCTATGATTTTGGTGATTCTATTCGTTTTGGTTGTAATTCAAGTTATGAAGATGATTCAAATTTAAATAATGTTCATTTTAGAATAGATTTATTTGAAATATATGTAGATGGCTATTTGAAAATGTTAAATAAAAGCATTTCAACTGTTGAAAAAGATAATCTTGCTTTTGGAGCAATATTGATGACATATGAATGTGGAATGCGTTTTTTAGCAGATTATTTAAATGGGGATACCTATTTTAAAACTAAATATTTAAATCATAATTTAGATAGATGTCATACACAATTTAAATTAGTTTCTGATATGGAAAATAAACTAAATGAAATGAATGAAATTGTAAATAAATATTATAGAATATATTGTATATAGGAGTTATTTGGCATGGATAGTGTAAAAATTCAAAATTTAATTAATTATGCAAAATATCATTTGAAACTTAATCCTCTTGATGAAATTTATGTTAGAAATCGTTTACTTGAAGCAACTTTTTCTGATGAATTTGAAGCAAATGAAGGCAACATTGATGTAAGTAAAATAGATGTTCCTGATCAAGTAATTGATCCAATATTAGATGAATTAATTGCAACTAATAAAATAGATGCTTCCTTAAAAGAGGGATATCTTTGTAAACTTATGGATATTGTTTCATTACGTCCAAGTGAAATAGAAAAAATATTTCATGAATTATATGATAAAAAGCCATTAGATGCTTTTAAATGGCTAATTTCTTATAGTGAGAAAAATAGTTATGTAAAGAAATCATCAATTAATAACAATATCAAATGGGTAGCAAATGGTACAAAAGGGCCACTTGAAATTACCATAAATCTTAGTAAACCGGAAAAAACACTTGCACAAGTAAAACAAGCAGCCAAAGCAAATAATAAATATCCAAAGTGTGCTATTTGTGTAGATAACATGGGATTTTATGGGCATAATATTACAAAACAAAATTTAAGATGCATATACTTAAATTTAAATAATGAAAAATGGTTTTGGCAATATTCTCCTTATGGATATTTTAATGAACATGGAATTGCTTTGAATACTAAGCATACACCAATGGTAGTAGAAAAAGAAAATATAAAAAGATTATTTGACTTTTTAGATTATATCCCAGAATATTTTATAGGGTTTAATGCTGCTCTTCCAATTGTTGGTGGTTCAATTCTTGCTCATGACCATTATCAAGGTGGAAATTATGTATTACCTTTAGATAAGGCACAACCAAAATATTTTTATAATAGTCATATGGAAAATGTAGAAGTTTCAAGACTTGATTGGTATAACAATGTTATCGAAATCAAATCATCTTCAAGAAAAGATGTTGAAAAATTAGCAGGAATTATTATTGATAATTGGAAAAAATATAACGATATTGAAAATGTAATTATTGCTAGTGATGAAGAAGGTATACATAATTCAATTAGTGCGACTTCTAGAAAAATGGATGAAAAATATGTTTTACATTTAATATTAAGAAATAATAAAACAAGCAGCGAATATCCAGATGGAATATATCATGCTCATCGTGAATATTTTAATATTAAGCAAGAATCTATCGGATTAATAGAAGCAGCAGGTTTATTTATTTTACCTGCAAGACTTTTAAGACAGCTTGGAATAATAGAAAAAATTCTTACGGGAGAAACAATTACTTTAACTGATGATATGTTTGTACATAAAGATATGATAAATCGCTTAACAAAACAAAATGGAACTAATAATACTTTAGAAAAGTCACAACAAATTGTAAGAAATGAAATTAACCGCATTTGTGTTGAAATATTAAAAAATACAGCAATCTTTAAAGATAATGAACAAGGTGAAAAAGGATTCGATAAATTCATGCTTTCAATTGGAATGGAGAGATTATAATGAAAACTGTTTTAGTAACTGGTGGTGCAGGATATATTGCAAGTCATACAAATGTTTTGCTTCTTGAAAAAGGATATAATGTAATTGTTGTGGATAATTATTCAAATTCTTCTAGTGTTTCGATTGATAGAGTTGAAAAAATAACTGGTAAAAAGATTAAAACTTATGTGGTAGATATTAGAGATGCTAATAGAATGGATGAAATATTTGCAAGCAATCATATTGACTATGTAATTCATTTTGCAGGATTAAAGGCTGTAGGTGAAAGTGTTAGTAAACCTCTTGAATATTATGATAATAATATTGGGGGAACAATAGTTTTACTTGAAACAATGAAAAAATATAATGTTAAAAACATCATATTTTCATCTAGCGCAACAGTTTATGGAACTCCTGAAAAACTTCCACTTACAGAAATATGTAAAACAGGTGGAACTACCAATCCATATGGAACATCCAAATTAATGATCGAACATATTTTAAAAGATTTATATCATAGTGATAATAGTTGGAATATTATGTTATTGCGTTATTTTAATCCAGTAGGTGCTCATGAATCTGGACTTATTGGTGAAGATCCTAATGGTATTCCTAATAATTTAATGCCTTATGTTGCTCAAGTTGCTGTTGGAAAGTTGCCTTTTATTAATGTTTATGGCAATGATTATGAAACAAAAGATGGCACAGGGGTTAGAGATTATATTCATGTATGTGATTTGGCAAAGGGACATATTTTAGCTCTTGAACATATGGATAATAACGGATTAAAAATTTATAATTTAGGAACTGGCATTGGATATAGTGTTTTAGATATGATACATGGCTTTGAGAAAGCTTGTGGGAAACAATTACCATATAAAATTTGCCCTAGAAGACCTGGGGATTTAGCGTGCGTCTATGCAAATTGTGATAAAGCTTTTAAAGAATTAGGCTTTAAAGCAGAGTATGATATGGAAAAAATGTGCTCTTCTCAATGGAAATGGCAAAGACTTAATCCAAATGGATATAAAAATTAAAGCAGAAATTCCATATTAGTTATAAAAAAAATCAATCGTTTAGGATTGATTTTTTAAATATGTATCGATGTTTTCTTTTACCTTATCGGGATCAGATACATTTTGTATAACAATGTTTCCTTGGTTTAAAGTTTCGATTAAAAGTCTTCCAGAATAGCGATTTTCCATTTTAAATGTTACTTCTTTTATTTCATTTATAGGGACAATTATTAACTTAGTTTGATTAATAATCAATTTATTATCGATAATTTGAATTAGTTCATGATTTGAAAACAACCATTTACACATTAAGATTAATAAAATTAAGTCACAAATACCAAATAATAATATAAAAGATAAATCACCTATTACACTAAAAATAATAAATAAAATTAAAAAGATAAAAAAAGCAATTGATTCTAAAATAATGAAAAAACGACTCTTTTTTGCAAGTACCATATTAGTTACCAAATTCTATAAAACTAAGATAAACTATTACTTACTTTCTTCTTGTACAAAAGTGATTGTTTTAGCCCAATCAAGGAATTTATCCTTATAAGAATTAGCTTTTTTTTCCTTACAATAAAATTCGAAATCATATAGATAATCATTATGATCAAATACACAATCAAAATATTGATAAGTTTCACCTTGAGCCGTGTTAGTATAGTAAGCATATTTAAAATTTAAATTATCACTTTCATATGATTCAATAGTACTTTCAACTTTTAAATTGTTGAATGCATATTCAAGATAAGAAGTTGCTGTGTAACCAAATGATGATTCAATACGAACAACAGCAAAGCCAACTTCACTTGTTTGTGCATAATAATAAGTGTTAACTAGATCAGCTTTTACAAATCCAGATGGTAAAGTAATTTCTATATCATCAATGGTAACTTTTTTGCTTCCTAGTGAACAACTTGACATTGTTATTGCAAATAATGAAATAATAGGTAATAAAAGTTTTTTCATATAAATCCTCCGTAGCCTTTATCATTATATACTTTTATTTAATTTAATGCAATTTCAAATGAATTTTAAATAAAAATATCCTTTAGATATTAAATATCTTGCTAAAAAAAACAATATATTTTATAATAAAACCTGACTTTCGTCGTTTAACTAAAAATATGGTGTACTAGAACTTAATCTGGTACACCATTTCAATATCTTTTTT